>JANLUQ010000226.1:0-23433 GCA_031363565.1 Armatimonadota bacterium
GGGCATAACCACCTACCGCAAACACAACCACCTACCGCAAATCCGAGCGGGCCGGGCTGCGTCTCATTCCGACGGGCGTCACCTGGCGAGAAAATCCGACCTGACATTGAGCACCTCGGCATTACTTTAGGGAGGCATTGCTGAAGTCATCCGTGGCTCCGCCACAGACTTGGGCATCGGCTTCATGGATGACTCTCTGGAGAAATAATCCGCATTACTCGAGAAAGAAAAGCAAAGAACGACCATGCCGCAAACAACGAAGCATGCCATCCTCACCTGTGTCGCCCTGCTGCTGTTCTGCGGGGCTGTGCGCGGAGGCGCCTACAACGTCAATGCGCCCGTTTACCCAGTCACCTACACTGACGCCCAGAAAGAGGGCCAGCGGGGAGCGGGACGGGCAATCCTGAAGCACCTTAACGATGCCTTGGAAGCAGGAGCGCATTTGTTCACCATTCCACCCGGCGTATACCGGCTTCCTAACACCAACGTGACCAATTCTAAGTATGTCAATCGGGACGGAAGCCTCAATTTCAATCAGGTCCACGAGTTCACGCTAAACCTCGCCCATGTCGAGATCATCCTCGGCAACGGCAGCACGTTCCTCGCCCCGTATTATGGCAGTGACATCACCATCATCGGTCCCGCCGTCTTTGACGCCGAAGACTTGCGTCTGACCCAGGGCGTCGTGACCGCACGGGATGAAGCGACCGGGCTGACCACCCTGAAAATCATGCCCGACTACCGGGTGGACTACGAACCCAAGGGGCAGATCGATGCCTTCTCGCCACAGGGAGTGTATCTGGAAAACCCCTCGTGGGCAAGCTACTCCAACTACACCGTGCTGGACAAGGCCCGGGGAATCGTCCAGCTCAAGGCCGACTCCAAAGGTCTTTACGAGCCAGGCAACCTCGTCGCCCTGCGAAATGGCGGTCCGGTGTTTCTCTCTGCTGGGGGCAAAGGCGCTCACAATCTGACCCTGCGCGACCTGGAAATCGATACCGGCGTGGGATTTGCCTGGGGACAGGGAACGGGCAACTGGCTGTTCAAGAATGTCAAGTGTATCCGCCGGCCCGGTACGAACCGGCTGTTGGGCGCAGGCGGGTGCCAGACCTCGAATACCGGCGGAGACGTGACCTTTGACGGCTGTGAATTTTCCAACTGCGCCGATGACCTGGTCGATTACTATGGCGGCGGCCTGTTTATCTGTGAACGCCAGGAAACGCCTCGAACGATTGTCGCCTGGGGCGGCAGCTTCTCCCCCGGCGATACCGTCAACTTCTATACTCATGACGGCTTTCAGCCGGACGCAGCTGCCAAAGTCGTTTCGGTCACCGACTTCACCGATCCAGAGATGCAGGCGGACGGACACCATCTGGTCAAGGATGTGCTGAAGGCGCGCGACCGGGGCGATCAAACACTGCGTCGCGTGACGCTGGACCGGGACGTTTCCGTGTCGGCGGCGGACTATATGGAGGACGCCACGACGAACCGGCCGGACCACTTCACCGTCCGCAACTGCTACTTTCATGATGCGGGCGTCCGGGTGATGATCCAGGGCTTCCAGCACGGATTGTTTGAGAACAATCGGTTTGAGCGCATCAGCGGCGGGCTGGCCCTGACCTGCGACGCCTGGTGGTTTGAGGGGCCGACGGTCCAGGATGTCACGGTGCGGAACAACGTCTTCGACGCGACCACGTTCCGCAACGGCTGGGGAACCGGCAAGGCGGCCGTCAGCATCGGGCCGAGATGGGCGGAGGGTCACACCATTACCACCCTTCCCTGCGCTACGCACGGCGCGATCGTGACCGGCAATCTGTTTGTGGGTTCCAGCGCTGGGGCCATTCAGATCAGCAACACCGACCATGTGACGGTGGCGAACAACATCATTCGCAGTCCGTATACTTCGGCAGCCCCCGTTGCGACCATCCATCTGCTGGGGGTGGCGGACGCGATGGTGACCGGTAATCGGATCTGGAACTGCCCCGGTCCGGGCCTGCTGGCGGAAGGGAGCCGCCGGCTCACTATCCGAGGAAATACGGTCACGGCGTCGTATCGAAATCCGGCGAACCTGCCGAAGGACGTGCCGGATGCGGTGATCGGGATCGTCAACTGCACGGACACACAGGTGACGGGCAATAAGGTTGCCGGCACGGACGCGGCCAATGTCGTCTGGGTTTCCGGGAGCACCACGACGACCGTGAAGGACAACAAGGTCACGAACAAGAATAACTCCCCCGCCGCTCCCAATCATGGGGGCTAGGGGAGTCCGAGAAGGAATTGTACCCGTGACAAAACGCATCGCACTGATTCTCGCCGCGCTGACCGTGGCCGCGCTGACACTGGCCGCGCTGACACTGGCTTCGCCGGTGCTGGCAAGCGAGGTCGCCGTCTCCAGCCTCGACCTGACGAAAGCCGTTCAGGGACACTGGATGGCTGCCGTCAACCGATCCTCCGTCGCAGACAAGAACGGCTCCCTGCCGATCACTCTGGGCGGCGTGACCTACGCCAGCGGCATTGGAGCGCGAACCAGGTATAAGCTGGTTATAGACTGCCACGGCACGGCGAAGCGGTTCACGGCGATTGTCGGAGTCCACGACGCCGGCTCCAAGCAATATGACAACGTGGTCTTCTACGTCGAAGGGAACGGTAAGCTGCTCTGGAAAAGCCCGATCATGAAAGTCGGAGACGCCCCCAGATCGATCGATGTTGATCTGACCGGCGTCAAGAAGATGGTTCTCTGGCTAAGGAATGGGGACGTTCCGGGAATGGGCGGCAGCGGCCCCGGGGAATGGGCCAACCCGACGATTACCTACGAAGGCGCGGCACCGGTGACCGTTGACGGCACGGTCCCCCGTAAGATCCTCACGCCGCCCGAGCCGCTCACGCCCCGCATCAACGGCGCGCGCGTGTTCGGCGCCCGGCCCGGCAATCCGTTCCTGTTTTATGTGCCGGTGACGGGCGAACGCCCGATGAAGGTCACCGCCAAAGGGCTTCCCAAAGGACTCCACCTGGACCCGGCCACAGGCATCATCATCGGCACGACCCCCGCAGCGGGAACGTATCCGGTCAAGCTGACTGCCACCAACGCGAAGGGTTCCGCGTCCCGCGAATTGAAGATCGTCGCCGGCGACACGCTCGCCCTGACCCCGCCGATGGGCTTTAATAGCTGGAATAGTTATAACCGAACCGTCACGCAGGCGATCATGAGCACCCAGGCCGAGGCGATGGCGTCCAGCGGGCTGCGCGATCACGGCTTTACCTACGTCAACGTGGACGAATTCTGGGAGGTCCAGAACAAAGCCGATTGGGACCCCCGGCTGCATGGGGTTGAGCGCGACTCCGTCACCGGCAGGATCAACAGCAATCAGCGTTTCCCGGATATGAAAGGCTTCGCGGACGAGTGTCACCGCCTTGGCCTCAAAGCGGGTCTTTACTCTTCACCCGGCCCGACCGCCTGCGGCGGCTGCGTAGGCAGCTGGCAGCACGAGCGGCAGGACGCGGAACGCTTCGCCGAATGGGGCTTCGACTACCTGAAGTACGATTTCTGCAGCTATGACCACGTGGCGAAGAACGACGGGACGCAGGAATACGCCATGAAGCCCTACGCGGTGATGGATGCGGACCTTCGCGCCCAGAAGCGGGACATCGTGTTCAGCATGTGCCAGTACGGTATGGCCAATGTCTGGGAGTGGGCCTCCCGGGTCCACGGCAACTCCTGGCGCACGACCAGCGATATTGGCGGATCGTGGGGCAGCATGGCCGGAATCGGCTTCCATCAAGGCGGGCATGAGCCTTATGTCAAACCGGGCTGCTGGAATGACCCGGACATGATGACCGTCGCCTACATGGGGTACGATTGGACCGGCCTCGACGACGACGAGCAGTACACGGAAGTCAGCCTCTGGAGCATCCTGGATGCGCCACTGATCCTCGGCAACGACCTGACGAAGATTGACGCCTTCACGCACAACCTGCTCTGCAACGACGAAGTGATCGAGGTCAACCAGGACCCGCTTGGCCGCATGGCAAGCTGCATCGCCACCCGTGGCGACACCAAGGTCTATGAGAAGGAGATGTCCGACGGCTCCCTGGCCGTGGGCCTCTTCAACCTCGGCGACGAGACGGTGCCGGTGTCGGCCACATGGAGCGAGCTGAAACTCAAAGGCCCGCGAATGGTCCGCGACCTCTGGCGTCAAAAAAATCTCGGCCGGTTTGCTGCCGGTTTCTCCGCCGACGTCCCGCGCCACGGCTCCCTGCTGATCCGGGTGTCTCCCGTGAAATCAGCCCGGCGTGGCCCACATGGCCGCAGGATCCTCCGGCGCACCGGCTGACCTATTATCTGGCGCACCCCGGACCCGGTTCGTCATTCTCGGCGGACCCGAACTGCGCGTCTTCGAGGTCAGCGCATGGAAGATGAAGTCTAACTACACGAGGCAAAACAGAGGACCAAAACGATCATGAACAGTAACCAGACGATGCATGGCGCGCGACTGCTGCTACTGCTGGGGGCTGCCGTGTGCGCCCTCGGGAGCCTGGCGCCCGTGGTGTCCGCGCGACCGGCGCCGGTCCGCAGGGGGCCGGAGCCACGGATTGTGTGGGACTGGTCCGGGATCATCGGCACGGGCCAGAGCCTGTCTGTCGGCGCGCGGGGGACACCTATCCTCTCGACACGGCAGCCGTACAACAACCTGAAGCTGTCCACCGGCAGCCTGCCCTGGCCGGTAGACCCCCGCAACCCGTCGCTCGCGATGGAGCCGCTGACCGAGCCGGTGGGCCGTTTGTCACCGACCTACCCAAGTTCGTGGCCCACCAACATCGACGGCGAGACCTATCACACGGCCATGGCGGACGAACTGACCGCCCTGGCCCGCGCCGCGCGGGGCCGCGACTTCATCAGCGTCCATTCGGAGGTCGGCGAGGACGGACAGGGCATGGTCTTTCTCAAGAAAGGCGCTGTGCCGAAGGGCGTCAACGGGCACTCCTATCTCGCCGCCCTAATCGAGACGACGTCCATCGCCCGCCTCGCCCGAGCCGACTGCAAGACGTTCGGCATCGGGGCGGTCGTCGTCACCCACGGCGAGTCCGACGCTGGAAACCCGGACTACGAGGCGCAGCTGTACCAGATGTGGCAAGACTACGACGTTGACCTGCGGGCGATCACGGGCCAGACCCAGCCGCTCCAGATGATCCTCTCCCAGCAGAACTCGGTGGTCGACCACTCGGCGTCCACCCTGGCCCAGTGGAAGATCGGGATGGACCACCCCACGGACATCGTCTGTTCCGGTCCCAAGTATCAGTACCCTTATGCGGCGGACGGCGTCCACCTGACGGCGGCGGGGTATCAGGCGTTGGGTGAGAAGTACGCGCAGGTCTATCGCGAGCGCGTGGTCCTGGGCCGGTCCTGGGAGCCGCTCCAGCCCCTCGAGGCGGCGCAGCGGGGCGCGGCGGTCACCATCCGGTTCCACGTGCCCGTGCCGCCGCTCGTTTGGGACACCGCCCTCGCGCCACCCCATCCGTCGGTCGCGGAATGGGGTCCGGGCAAAGGCTTCGAAGTGAGCGCGGCCTCCGGTGCCCGCGTGGGCATCCGCTCGGTCGAGATCGCGGGCGACACCGTCAGGATCGTCTGCACCTCCGATCCCGGCCCCGGTTCGCGCGTCGGGTATGCAATGGTCGGCGAGCAGACTCCGATGGCGGGGCTGCCACCCGGCACCCGGCACTGGGGCCTGCTGCGGGATTCCGACCCCTTCCGTGGGGTCGTCACCGGTATGACGCAGCCTAACTACGCGCTGGCCTTCGAGATGCCCCTTCCCTGACACCCATTTGGGCCGATCCCCCCTGCGGTGACCACCCGTCGTAAGGGAAATCAGAAGTAACAGAAGGCGACTGGGATGTATATCCATGCCGATAGATTGCCTGCCACCGACTTTTTGTTGCTCTCCCGCGCAGGGTCGTGACCCGCCCACCTATCAAAAAACCAGATCGCAAACCGGAGCGAAAGGGCTATCCTTCCGGCGTCTCCGACGAGGAATGGGAGCTCGTCGCCCCGTACCTGACCCTGGTGACCCAAGAAGCGCCTCAGCGCGATTGCACTCCGCGCGAAGTTTTCAACGGCGCGCGCTGGATCGGCCGCACCGGCGCACAGCGGCTATGATGGTCGCAAGAAGCGCAACGGCAGCAAAGTCCACATGGCCGTAGATACGCTGGGCCATCTGCTGGCTCTTTTGGTGACGCCGGCCAATGAGATGGTTTCTCTGCCGACGTCCCGCGCCACGGCTACACGTTAATCCGTGTGTTTCCCGCGAACTGACAGGACTGTCGAGTTCCATTCGTGGAGCGCGTTTGTGCTGTGGAGCGCGTTTGTGCTGACGATCACGAATCGCAAAGCGGGCGGCTTTATCTACGGGGGCGATCCTTTAGAGTCGAATACTATGTCTGTTCAGGGCCAAGGAGGTAGGCTTCAGGAGCGTCTTCGGCCGACAACAGCAAAACGCTCTTCTCACAAACGTTCGATTGTGATACGCTTCCTGTGAGGCCAAAAACCGTGATTTTCAGAGGGGATGTGTCTTAAGATGGGTAATTTTTGATACGCCACTCGCGACTGATAATGCTCGCTTATCGGTAGCCAGAGCGTCGGTAGAAGGGGAACTTGACGGCTTGCTGCTTCGTCGCGATGATGTAACGCAAATGCCCAAACAATGACCGAAGAGCTTTTGGAGCGACACACCTGAGAGGAAGAATTTCTGCCAGGCATGTTCTCGTTTGGGCACCCTGTTCGAGTTAGGACATCAGGTGCGCAGCCGCAGGGTCAGCAGGTCGTCGCGCTCAATCTCGGCTACCCGGTTGGCCAGGTCGAGGAGATCCTGCTCGACGCCAAGCTGCCGCCCCGAGAGCCCATCCAGCCGGCCTGAAGCCAGCAGCATGAACTGCCCCGCCGAGCGCTCGATCGGGATGTCCTGACCGGTCTCAAACCACTGCTGAAAAGTATCGCCGAACCACCGCCGCACCTCGTCGGACTGAGCCAAATACTCCGACATCGCCGTGCGCACAAAGCCCGGGTCCCAGGCGAACACAGCAATGCCGTGCTCTTTGGCGGCCGCGGCCAGACCCCCAGCCCAGTTGGTGACGGCGGCCTTCGAGGCTGAGTACCCGGTCGCATGGGCCATGTAGCTGTTGGCCGCACCGCTGGACACGTTGATGATCCGTCCACGCCGCCGGGCGATCATGCCCGGTAGGACGGCCCGGGAACAAAGGAAGGGGCCACGCACGTTGACCTCGAAGGTGCGCCACCAGCGCTCCGGGTCCACCTCCCAGTCCGGACCGGCCGGTGACAGCACACCGGCGTTGTTGACCAGAAGGTCCAGGGGACCCCACTGCTGCTGCACCTCTCCGACCACCCGCGCGATCATGGCGGCGTCAGTGACGTCCATTCGCACGGCCATCGCCTGCCCACCCGCCGCCTCGATTTGCCGGACGGTCTCAGCCAGCCCTTGTTCCGAGCGGGCCGTCACCGCCACGGCCGCGCCCGCCCCGGCCAGGGCCTGGGCATAAGCACGCCCCAGTCCGCGACTGCCCCCGGTGACCAAAGCAACCTGCCCGGCCAGCGCCTGCTGGGGTTGCACCATTTCATCATCCCTCGTTATTTCATCATCCCACGTTTGACTTTTCATCATTTTACCCTTCGCCATTTGGGCTCTCCCCGTGTGATCCTGCCCCATTGAAGCCTGCGTCGTATCGCCACGCCAATTCGGAGGCACGTGCCCCTCAGTCGACCTCGGAAAAGTCAGCAAATCAGCCAAAAGGGACATCGTGAAAGGATACGAAGCCGGCGGAGAGACGCCGGAAAACTCTCGCCGGGCCTACCCCGTCCTTGTGCTGAATGCTGCCTGTCCTACCTGTTCCCCACGGTCCCACTTCCATTTTACCGGCCAAGGGCAGCCTTCGGCGCACCGGCGTACGGGTGGAGAAGACTCTCAAGCTGGGGCAATTCCTGCACCGACCACTAGGCCAGCCCGGGCGGGCAATCGGGAACCACCCGCACCGCCTGGCATTCTGTGATGGCTTGTGCGATCCGGTGCGTGTCCAGATAACACCGGCAAAGGCTCGCGTGCGCGTAAGCCAGGGTCGCCGGAAGCTGGGCCGCCGGAACGGCATCACCGAAGAGCGCAATGGCCTGCGCGTAGTCGTGGTCCCTCTGATACCCATCGGCAAGCGTGCTGAGCACGCGCGCCAGTGCCTCGTCCGTCTGGCCCGGGGCGCGGCGCGACAGGCGTGCGAGGAGCCGGCGCAGGGGCAACGACGGCAGCCACCGCAAGAGCGGCCAATGCCCCGGACCGCAGGGCCGCGATCAGCGCCTCGACGGCCCCGCCTTCCGCGACGCCGCGCAGGGCAACCTCCGGAATCGGCACTTGGAACGGGACGGCGATCCCATCGCGGCCCACCGTCCCGCGCCCGGGCCCGTCGGCCTGGCGGATGAGGAGGTCGCTCGTGCCGTCGGGGCGATCCTGGCGGCGGACGCACTGGATGTCCTGCGGGCTGTATGCCGCCACGGGGAGGGTCTCCATCTCCGGCGTCGAGAAGAACAGGATGCGGCGGTCGGTGATGGCGTAGTGGGTCGGCTTGTTGTGGGAGCGGTCTACCTGCGCGGGCCAGTTGAAGACTGCTAAGCCTATGGGGGCCCCTAACCAGATGCCGGCCGCCACGAACCCCCAGAAAAACGAAGCGTCGGCCATCGTGCCCAGGACCACGATGACCAAGAACGTGGCGGCTCCGACCAGGAGCGCGAGGCGGGCCGGTCGGGGAGGGACGGCGGCGGGACCGGCCCACGCCAGGGTCTCGCCGGGGAGGAGGTGTGGTTGCACAATGCGGCGCGATCTTTCATCGATGGACATCTCGGGTGACCTCCTGAGAGTAGTAGAGACAGGTCCGCGTGCGGAGAGCGAGCGACGAGGCCCGGCGTCGTTGGTAGAGTAATAAGGCCAATAACGAGCGCATTACGAGGCCGATAACGAGCGTGGCACGTTGCGGGGAGACCGCCCCTGTGACGCAGACCCACCCAACGAGGCCGCCGGTTATCGAGGCCGCCGGTTATCGGGCCGACTTGGCGGCAGGGCCCGTGGTGCGGGAAGACTTCCCCGCCATATCACCCATGTCCAGACGCCACCGCCCGTCCTCAAACACCGCTGCGGTAGGCTCAGACATTGCCTCGGCAGGCGTCTGAGGTTTCCCGGCCCGCTTCGAGGTCAGGCGAACGCGCGTGGGACTGAGGACCGTGTAGGTGAAGTCGGAGACAGATCGAGCGAGCGTAGACCTGAATGACGTTTTGTGTTTAGGATCAACCTTGTCCATGAAGGTCCCGATGTCCACCAGATACCGACGCCCGTTCTTGACGACGAGCGGTGGGAGGTCAGCACCGTTCTTGCCTTCAACCTTGCCTTGGTTGTTTTCTCTTATACCCCAACGCGCCATCAGTGCGCTCAGGTCCCTCTGGAGTTTTGCCGGGGAGGTGCCGGGGGCATGGTTCGCCCCCGGCGCCGGGGGAAAACTGACTGCCATACCGGCAATTAATGTGAATAGGGCGCCCATGGTTGCGGCGGACTTGTTCGTCAGAAGGTCCGCGGCCTGCGGGATCGTTTTGACCTGGGCCATCTTTCGGACCGCCCCCTGCGCCCCTGCGACCGCCGCCGCCCGTTGCGCGGGGGTGACCGCCGCCTTGGCCTTCTGTGCGCGGCTGGGAAGGTTGCTGGCGATTGGAAGCAGCCCGGTCGTGACCAACAGCAGCAGGAAAAGGGCGCGAGCGTTCCCGAGGCGCCGGGAGTGACAAATTGTCATGGAGTGTGATCTTTTCATCATGGATTGTAGTCCTCTCAACTAAACATCTCAACTAAGCATCAGCTTTCTCATCTCTTGCTTGTTCCTGTCTTGCTTCTTCTCCCAGATCTCCAAGCGGTCCACGGCGACAGAGCGCGGGGGCTGAACCCCAGCCGTACTTGGTCGCCGCGCACCCCCACGACGGCGACCTCGATGTACTCTTCCGGCTTGGCGGGGTCGCCGATGATGGCGGACTGATCGATTCGGCGTGTGAGAACGAGCAGGACGCCTTTCTCAGCGGCGACTTTCAGCGTTCTTGTGATACCTTCCTACACTGCAAAAACCATGCCTAACCTCGCAAGCAGACGGGGAGCGAATGCTAGGGGGGAAACACAAGAGAGGACGCCCTCAGCGAGCGCTCCCCTAACCCTCGGGAAGGGGATCATCTCTCCCTGCACCGCAACGCCAACAGAGATCCATATAGCCTGCGGTGCTTGCGCCGCAGTGGTGGCACTTCCACCGACTTCCTCCTTTCCCCAACTCCTTCGCTCCGGTAAGTCCCACGCTCTCCCCCCGAGCGACCACCAAGAAACTCGCACCTTTCTCGGAAGCTCGGATGCCTACACCGAAGTTTGCGAGCTTCGGCGCATACGCCGAGAGAACCCTCTGCACCTCCTTCGGGTCCCTGGCCCGGTTTGACCAACTGAAAAACAAGCTCAGAGCGACCCCGACGAGAAACCAGTTGAGCATGACCATTAGCCAATTGAGCATGGCCCCTAGCGGGAAACCTTTGAGAGTGCCAGCAATCAGGGCCGAGTCGCCCTTCGTAAACTCCTCCCAAATAAGACCTACGCAGAGTGCCACAACCCCGCCGGACGTGATTGCCAATACCGCTCCTGCGGTCTTAAATCTCTGGGACCAGTCGGACCAGGAGACGCGCGGGACGGAATCGACCGCATGGAGAAACTCCTTCCACGCGTTGATCGGCAGACCTTGACGCTGCAGCACGGGGTGGAGCTGGTCGTAGTGCCTCTTGTCAACGTTGCCGGCGGCTATCTTCGCTTGCATGCAGGTCGGTAAATCAATCGTGTAAAGCGGAGCCGGCTCCGTCGAGCATCCCCCGCTCTCTCCCATGTGCGTCCACACCTGGGCGGGAGGGTTTGAGCCGAAATGCTTCTTATATAGAACCTGAGTTTGTGTGAAGCCAGGTTCGTGGAAGCGGTGAGTTTTCTCGTAACGCGGGATGTGGTAGAGATAGCGTCCGGCGGCACCGGCGCAAAACAGAAAGTAATTCCTGCTGTCGAGGATATGCTGATGCCAGAACTCATCAACCAGCTTACACGGCGTGAGTGCCCCTGCTTCGCAGATCAGGAGCGTCAAAAACCGCCGGTATTCCTCGACGGCGAGCGCCGGGTCGGATTCAAGGAGCTGCCGGGCTTCCGTGATCCAGGGGAGCGCCACCGGTTTCTGCTGGAGGGCAACGCGGACCCGCGCCAGCAAGCCGGAGAAATCCGCTTCGTCTAGAGTTTTCCCCGGTTCTGTGCGGGTCCTTTTAGGTTCAACCAGCTCATCGAGGGCAGCTAACTCGGTGAGAGTGGCTGACTGAGTGTGCGTGTGGGGAGCACCCGTGTGGACCTGCCCTGGTCGGCCCCACTCCGCTTCTCCGGCGACCCCCAGGAGGCTGACGCACCGCTCGAAGGCTCCCTGGGGCACGCCATCGTCTCGGTGAATGTATTCGCCTGCCCAGTGGAAACAATCCTCTGTGTAGGCTTTCGTGTCCAGCATATGACGCTGCCAGACCCGGTCTACAGGGAGGGAGGGGGCCAGCGGGTCTTTCAGAGGGTCCCGGAGATGGTCGGCGGCGAGGAAAAAGAAGCGCTCGTAGGAGGCGATCCCCCGGAGTGCGGTTTCACGGTTCGCGAAGCCGTCCTCGGCGACCAGCCGGCGCACCAGTCGCTCTAGACCAAGGCTCCTTGTCAGTGCCGATACGGTGGTTGCGGCCGACAATTTCGTTGCCGGCGATAAAAGAGAAGTCATCCTAAAATCCTTTCATGAGTGGCCTGGGGTCAGTGGCCTTGGGTGCGTGACTACTGGGGCCGATCCCCAACGGGCCTGAGTGCCGCCACTTTTGTGCGAGCGGGTGGACGCCTTCATGATCCCCCGCAGGCTTCTCGTTCCTGTTTTCGTTCCTATTCTCGTTCCGGCGTGCGTCGCATTCCATGTGAGGCTTAATGCCATAAGTTTCAGCATGTACAATGCCATGAGAATTGTCAGATTCCATCACTTTATTCCTTCCACAGTCTCCGGGTCTACAGTCTCCGGAACGGGCCCTCCCACCGACGAGTCCGCACGGAAATTGGTATCACATGCCTCCGGCCCCAATCCTGCCACCACAGGAACCAGTACCAACGCGACTGTCAGTACCCCAGCCATCGCCAGCCCATAGTTGTCCCCGTGACGCTCGGCCAGCCGCGTTTGCAGAGGGCCGTTGACGGAAGCGATCAGGTTGCCCAGCTGGTAGGCCAGCCCCGGCAGCGTCCCCCGCAGCGCCGCCGGGGCCAACTCCGTCAGGTGAGCCGGGATGATGCCCCAGGCCCCCTGGACGCAGAACTGCATCAGGAACGCCCCCAGGGTGAGCAGCGCCAGATTATGAGAAAAGGCCCACAGCGGGATCACCGGCAGCGCACACAGGCACGCCAGGACGATGGCCTTCCGCCGCCCGAGGCGCTGCGAGAGGGAGCCGAAGAAGATGCCCCCGCACAATGCGCCGATGTTGTAGAGAATGGCGATGGTGCTCACTGTCGCCGGCGGCAGCCGGTGCTGCACCTGCAGGAAGGTCGGGTAGAGGTCCTGGGTGCCGTGCGACAGGAAGTTGAAGCCCGTCATGAGCACGACGAGGTACAGGAACAGCCGCCCATGCCGGCGCACGGTCTCGCCAAAGCTGAGGCGCTCCTGCTTTGCCCCGCCCTGCTGAACCTGCTGCTGCTTCCAGGCAGGCGACTCCTTAACCTTGGCGCGGATGAACAGCGACAGCAGAGCCGGCAGGACGCCCACAAAGAACATCCAGCGCCAGCCCAGGCTGGGGGCGACGAAGCGGTAAACGACGGCCGCCAGAAGGTAGCCGACGACGTAGCCTTCCTGCAGCAGGCCCGAGAGAGCGCCGCGCGTTTTGGCCGGGATCGTCTCCATCGCCAGGGACGCTCCCAGTCCCCACTCCCCGCCCATGGCGATCCCGAACAGGGCGCGGAGGACCAGGAACCAGGTCAGGGTCGGGGCGAAGCCCGAGAGCAGCTCGAAGACGGAGAATAAGACGACGTCGATCATCAGCGGGGTGCGGCGCCCGTAACGGTCCGCAGCGAGGCCGAAGAGGAGGGCGCCGACGGGCCGCAGGGCCAGCGTCAGCATGATGGCGAAGGCGACGTGCGTCTTGTCGGTGTGGAAGGTCTTGGCCACGTCCTTGAGGACGAAGACCAGGACGAAGAAGTCAAAGGCGTCCAGCGTCCACCCAAGGAAGCTGGCCAGGAAGGCGCTGCGCTGGTCGGGTGTCAGCACCCGCATCTGTGTCAATAGGCTCACGGCATTATCCTCCTGCCGCAGCGGCCTCGTGGGCGGCGCGCTTGTCGGATCGGTATTTGACCCGATGCCGGTGCGGTGGGACCATAGTACAGCCGGGAGGGACGGAAAGGGAAGTCAAGCAGGCGTCAAAAAGGGGAAAGGGCCGAAATTGACGCACTTTTGATGGAAGATAGAGGATGAATGCAAGAAAGAGGATGAAACGCCATGCAGGGGTTCCACCCCGGTTTTCCACAGTTCCCTGTTACCCCAGTTACAAGCTGAGAGTCACACACCGATCTGACGCTTGAGCTGGCGGAACCGGGGGTCCGAGGCCAGGCCGGAGAAGCGGGGTTCGATGCCGATCACGATCAAGTCGCCGCTGTGGTCGCGCCGAGCCGCTTCCAGTTGCTGGAGGACCGCGGCCTTGTCCGGCGCGCTGCGCTCCGCGTCGAACAGCCCGGCACCGATGAGGGCTAGCGCTACCGGGGAGACGTAGTCCTCGGGATTTCGGGTGTCCCGCCGAGCCTGGAGTTCCTTCAAGATGAGACGGGCACTGCGCGTCTCGCCCGAGACGGCGAGGAAGTGCCCCAGGGCCGCCAGCGTGCTGACGTCGCGCCGCCCCGAAAGCCGGACCGCTTCGTGCAGGGAGAAGGAAGCCCTGTCCCGGTTCCCCAGTTTCTCGTAGGCCAGCCCCAGCCAGAGGGTCGTCAGGGGGTCGTCGGGGTGGCTGAGGAGTGCCTCCGCGCACTTGCGGACTGCTTTGTCGTACTTGCCGCTATAATACAGGCGCTGCCCCATACTTTTGGGGATCACGGATGAGGATAAATCGCCCCCTGCAGCCTCCCCAATTTCGGTCTCACTGTCGTCTTTGTCGCCGTGTATGATCAGCCACAGCGAGTACCACTGATGAGCCGTTGGGTATTTCCGGTCGAATGCGATCGCCTTTGTAAAGTCGCTCTGGGCCGCGTCCCATTGCCAGTCCATCATGTCGGCCCAGCCCAGGGACGTATAGGCCTCCGCCTGCTCGTGGGCGTCAGTCGCCCAGTGAACGGCTTTTCGTGCGTTCTGCACCTCCGGGTCGAACGTCTCCGCCGGCCCCTTCCATCCGTAATATCCTTGGAGACCGTAGGTGTCGGCCAGTCCGGCGTAGGCCGGGGCGTACTCGGGGGCAATGAGCGCGGCCTCCTGGAAGGAGTGCAGCGCGGACTCCATGCCGACCCGCGTGCGCTGGTTCCATTGGGCACGCCCCCTCTGGCAAAGGAGACCGGCCCGGTCCCGCATTGGGATCGAGTTGGGGCCGCTCAGGGAGGGGGGATCCCGCCGCTCCGCCTTCCACACTTCCGAGCCGGCCAATCCAGCCACACACAGTCCAGCCACGCAAAGCGCGGCCAAGCCGACGGCCCGGTAACGCTGGAACCGGGGGCTCCCGCTGGGCGGCGCTTTTGGCTTTCGGTCCAGGTCTGGGGCAACAGCGTCTGGGGCGACCGCGTTGGTCGACGCCGGGTGGGCCAGTGGGAGCGCGGACACGGGCGCCAGGCGGACGACGCTAACCCGCAGCCGCTCCGCCAGCGCCTGGGTTTTCGGGTCGGGCGCCTGGTGCTCCGCGTGCAGCGTGCGCTCGAAGCTGTCGTAGTGGCGCAGCGCTTCCGGCGTGCGTCCCAGCGCGGCGTACACTTCCATGAGCGTTCGATGCGCGCGCTCATCGCGGGGGACGGCGCGGACCCAGCGCTCGGCCTGTTCCAGCGCCCCGGCGAAGTCCTCGGCCGTGATGAGGGCCTGGGTGAGAGCGCCCAATGCCTCCCGGTGCTTCTGCGCCAGTTCGTCACGCCCTGCCTTGATCCATTCCTCGCCGTAGCCGGGCATCAATTCGCCCCGGTACAGCGCCGTCGCGGCACGCAGCAGGCGGACGCGCTCGTCCACCCCGCCCGCCTGGGCCGCCTCCGCCAAAAGGCGCTCGAAGTCGGCGACGTCCGTCACGACGGCCGCCGGGTCAAGGCAGACGTTCGGCGATGGACTTCGGGGGAACAAGTCGGGATCGGTGAGGATGTGGCGGAGCTCAGACAGGGCGATATTTAGGCGGTGAAGAAGGGCCTCCCGCTCTTCGTCCCTCGACCAGAGCATTTGGGAGAGTTCTTCGCGGCGGCACGGCTGGTCTGGGCGCAGGAGCAAGCAAGCTAGGAGGGCCTCAGCTTTCCGGGTCTTGAACTGCGTGATGGTCCGCTCGCCCTGCCGTGCGCGCAGTCCGCCGAGAAGTTCGATGCGCCAGCGTATGTCCACGAATGATCCCCTCCGGAAGAAGCCACAGTAAGAAGCCACAGTAAGAAGCCAGGGTTCTAGGGGGATGCCGGTAATCGCCTAAGGCGACGATGCCGTTCCCCTGACGTACTCATCACCCGACTCGGGCCCGGTCGTTCCAGGAGATTATTGCCCATTCGACGCCGGTTTTCCTGTGTGGTTATGCTGGGCGATGTGTGGCGGCCTTCTGGCAGGCCATGGAGAGACCCTTGGAAACGAAGGATGCTGTTGGCAGATCGCTGGGCGAGTCGAGGCATCCTCCAGCGTTTAACTGGTGGCAGGCTTGATCGTGAACGGCTTAAAAGCGCAGAGAGCAATTCGTCAACAGTATTCGCCCCTACGTGGAATGTCTCAGAATCGTTCGTTTTAGCACGTTCCTCAAAGGGGCTTTTTTGGGACGTCTCAGTAACGGCATTGTTGAACAGTTCCAGCTGCGCCGGATGCCGCCGCCGCTCTACTGTTGGCGCAGACCTCTCTGGGTGACAGTGGATGGAGCGAAGCCAGATGTCGCTTTTCGTGTATTCGGCCCTGGGCAGGAGGGGATCAATTATCTGCAGTTTTAGCGCACCGACAGTCCGCATGGCGGCGACCTGCAATGCGCGCGGTCGGTTCCACGAAAGCCAATGGGCTGCGACGCAGGCACCAATGACAGCGGCGACGCCTACCGCGCCCAGCATCAAGCCGGACGACCCCGTTGTATCCACGCCCCAGACGATATGATTCATGTTGCGGGTGAAGCCGGTCGCCACAACCAGCGAGACATGCACGACAATAAACGCCGTGAATCCAGCCATCAGCAGAAAGTGGAACGAGCGCGCGCCCTGCCGCCCGCCGAACAATCTGGCATACCACTGAAAGCGATTATCAATTGCCGGAGACATGGCAAGGCCGGTCAGGAGGGATAGGGGGGCCATGACGAACACGACGACAAAATACGCGAGCTGCTGCAAGGCGTTGTAGCGGTAGAAGCCGTCCGGCTCCGGCGGCAGATGGAGAGTCACATAATGGACGAAGGTGGCCCGTGCTTGCGGAAAGATATGCCAGGAGGTCGGCACGAGCCGCGCCCAGTGGCTGAAGACAAAGAGCAGGACCACGTAGATCAGTCCATTGACGATCCAGAACAAGTCGGAGAGGAAGTGCCAATGCTGGGCGACGCCGACCGTATGACGGTAACCGGGCAGGCCAAGCCACGGCGAGAGGTATCGCGCGTCATCTTTCGCGGTCCAGAGGCGGTCTTTTGGCACTGCGAGCGGCGTGAAGCGCGCCCACTCTGTACCGGGGGTACAGTCGCGGTTGCGGTAGAGTCGAGGGTGGTCCACCAGGATGGAGAGCCCGCTGCGGATCAGCAGGATCAGGAACAGAAAGTTGACGTAATGGGTGATGCGGAGCCAGGCGGGGAAACCGTGCGCCGCCGCCTGAGACTTCAGCTGCTCTTGGGTGAAGATGGGGATCTGCGGCAGGCCGAACAGCAGATACTGGACCCAGGCGGTGGCGACGGAGGTGAGCGCCAGCACGATGACTAAGACAAGCAGCGAGGGGCGAATCCAGACCACATGACGGTGGTCCTGCGGGTAGCGGACCGCATCCCCCTTCGGGCCTTTGTTTTTCGGGTGGTTTGCCGGAGTCGCGGCGGGCGGCGTCACATGGGGATGAATCGCTTTTGAGGCCATCGGGGACACGTCTTTCCATCTGTTTTTCACGAGTGGAATCGGGCCTCATCATCGCTCGCATCGGCAAAGCAGTCTCTTCGATTAAGACAGATATCCGGCTTCGGCGATTCGGTCCAGCAGCAGGTGAAAGTAGAGAAGGCCCGCATACGGCGCCCATGGGGCCACCAGGCGGCGTACCCCCTCATAATCCGATGGCTCGGCTTGTCCCAGCCACCCTCGCAGGTTCTTCCGGGCACCCACGTCATCGCCGGGAAAAACGTGCAGGCGCCCCAAGCCGCGTAGCTGCACATATTCGGCAGTCCAGCGGCCCACACCGCGCAACTCCAGCAAATAGGTCAGAGCCGCTTCGTCATCCATGGCCTCGAGCGATTCCAAGTTCAGTCGCCCCTCGGTGATGTTGCAAGCCAGAGTGAGGAGCGCCAAGACTTTCTGGCGACTGAAGCCCATCGCCTGCAGCGCCGCAGGTTCGGCGGCGGCAAGGTCTTCCGGCCGGGGAAAGGCGTAAGACGAGTCCACCGACTCGGCCCGAGCCATGCCGTACTTCTCCGCCAGCCGATCCTGCAGCCGAATCCCCTGCGTGAGCGTGATTTGCTGACACGCAATGCCATTGACCAACGCTTCAAAGAGATTGAGAAACCGTGGCGGCTTGAACCCGCGGAACTGCTCCGCGAGCGGCCCCAATTTAGGGTCCGCCGCCGCAAGTTTGTAAAATGCCGTTAGATCTACCTGAAGACCCAGTAGCCGGTTCAGAGCCGCCGTGATGACCACCTCTGCATCCGGCAGCATCTGGGTGGTGGTCGCGGAGACCTGGAGAGAGGGCGCCTCGGGCGGTCCCGTCTGACTGACGGCCACTTCCAGCGGCCCGTTCCGTGTCGGCAGGGTGCGCCGGTAGGTTTGCCCATCCCAGCGATCCCAGGAGTTGTCGGGCCGGCGGCGCAGCACCCAGACGGTGAGGTCCAGCCGGAATGGAGGCACGGGATTGAGTAAAAATGTCGTCTCCATGGTCGCTCCCAAAGTTACGCGTCTGTTCCAGGATAGGTGATCGTGTTCCCTGTCACTTTTGCAAACGGCGTTAAAACGTGCGGCCTGCTGGTTTTCTCCGTCATAATGTCAACAACGGAAATGTTTCGGATCAGCAAAGCGTCGCCGATGAGCGACCGGTGGCAGCGCCATGGGACCGCCTCGGCGCACATAATGACCGTTTGTTTTCCGGCGGCGATTTTGATCAGCTGTTCCAGGCTCTCCTGGAACTCCGGCGTCTGCATGTAATCCGCATAGCCGCGAAACGAGAGGTTGTTCCAGGCGGTATTGACCGACGCTTGGACGCCGCGCCGCAGGCCGCCCAGCCCTTCCAAGCGGATGTACCCAATACGGCACTCGCGTAAATCTTCCCGCAGCTCATCCTCGCCAAATTGAGGATTATGACGGGATTTGGAAATCTTCCGCACGTCGGCCACGGTTTCGATCCCATACGCTTGAAGTATCTTGACAAATTCGCCGGCGGAATGTGTCGAATGGCCGATGGTGTAGACAGCGCGGTTCACCTCCATACTCAGTCGCCCACCTTTCTCAATGCCGGGCCTTTGTGCATCGCCATGTGATCGGTCTTGTCGCTCTTGATTTCATACTGCGGATCATCCGCACTGGCATGGTGCGTATGGCCTTTGTAGTCAGTATCCGCTGTGTGTACCTGAACGATTTTGCCGCTGACGTGCCCAGCTTCTGAGTTCCAGGTGACATGATCACCGACTTTGAAACGTTCCGCCATGATGGCCCGCCTTTCCCGCGTGCGATACTCGCGCCAGTACATGAGGGTCCTCGCGGCAGAGCTTGGGTGGGCGACCGAAGGAAGGGAGGTGCGTTTCGAGCGCATCGCACATCTCCAGGAAGGTAGCGGGGCGCACGCCAGTCAGCCGCTTGAACGCGCAGGGCTTCTTGTTTTTGACATCGGCATAGAACATGCCCATAGTATACTGCACTTATGCAAGAGGTCTATTATGGAATCTTAGCTTCAAGCAGGGTTCTCGCTTGCCATGTCTGAAAGCCGTTGTTCAGCAAACGCTGTCAAATATGCGTTAGCTCTCAATCCTTCATCCAATAGGGCTACCATTCTTGTTGCGGCTTTGCCCGACCGCTCAGGCTGTTCCTAACAGGCCCGGAGAGCAAAGAGGCGCTGACGAATTCGCTTGAACCTTGCCAAGTGTTCCTCTTCCATCCGTTGCTTCTCGGCCCTGCTCATGGCGCACCTCACGGGACTCATCTGGTTCTGGTCAGTCTCAGAAACATTCGGATGCTGTCGGCGACTTGCCAGATGCCCTTCCGGGGCATTCAAGTTAAAGCCCATAAAACAGGTGAGCTTTAGAAGCGAATCCGACACACTCAGCAATTCGCCGACAGCATCCGAATGTTTCTGGGACGCCTCCCCTACCCCGTCCCGAGGCCTATTCTCCACAATCTGTCTCTTTTCCCGTCTCGAAAACAAGGTCCGCTTTCACAGACTTTCAGACGGATCATACATGAGGCCGACGGATGTATAGGCGTCAGACGTGTTTCACCTCGGCGGACGCAGTTCGCGTCAGGGCGATCAATTTTGGGGCGATCTCGTCCAGCGGCAGCACATAATCTACGCAGCCCGTCTCTACGGCGGCGCGGGGCATGTATGGGAACTGGCTACTCGGTTCGTCCTGCACGATGGTGACGCCGCCCGCCGCCCTAATCGCCTGGACCCCGTCGGCCCCATCACCGTCCGCGCCCGTCAGGATCACCCCGACTGCGCGTGCCCCGACGCTCGCCGCCAGGGACTGAAAGAACACGTCAACGGACGGGCGACAGTGATGCACCCGCGGCGTCGCGGTCAGCGTGAGGGTGCCGTCGGGGCGGATGAGCAGGTGCTTGGCGGGAGGAGCGACGTAGACCCAGCCCGCGCGCAGGTGGTCGCCTTCCTTGGCCCTCTTGACGTGGAGTGGGGTACGGCGGTTTAAGATCAGGGCCATCTTGCTCGGATAGTATGGGGCCAGGTGTTGGACGACGACGATGGGCACGGGGAAGTCGGCGGGCAAGGCCGCTAGGATCGTGCTGAGGGCGTGCAGCCCGCCGGCCGAGGCTCCGACGGCGACGACCAAGACGTGTGTGACGGCAGCACCAGGGGTGGTGACGGGATTGAGTGGAGAGGCAGGTAATTGATGGCCCAAGACGGTTCACGCGGTACTTCCTCGCCCGAGGGCGGTTTGACGAATGGGAGTCGGTGAAGCAAGGCAAGGAGGGCGCAGAACCCGTCCTTCCTTGTCCCTAAAACGACACAGACGGAAGCTGAGATCCCATCGAACAAGTCCTAATCACGGCTGTGAAGTCCCGAGAGTGGGTGTTACACCTTTGTATCCGGCGGGTCGGCCGCTCCTCCGGGCGACAGGGACTCCGGCACATCGAGACGCGCCACCCCGATCCGGTTGTCGGCCATCCCGTAATACACGTCGAAGCGGTCCGGGGCGCCAAGATCGTCGCGCCGGTCAATGCCGGTGGGAAAGACGACGTTGGCGACGGTTCCCCGGCGCTCTTGCGGCAGCACAGGTGTCAGCACCGGCTCGGACGAGCGGTAGCGGATCACACGCGGATGATCCTGCGAGAGTATCATCACCCCCGCCGAGTAGCACTGCGTGCGCCCGTCGCTGCCAGGCTCCGCCAGTTCGCTCACGCCATGATAGATGATCAGCCAGCCGTGCCGGGTCAGGATGGGCGGAGTGCCGCCGCCGATTTTGAGCCGCTCCCAGGGCGCCACCGGCGACGCAAGCCGGTTGTGCGAATTAAACAGACGGAAGTGATGCGGTTCGTAGCCCTCCGCAGTCATCGGGCAGTAGGAAATCCAGATGCTTTCATGAGCGAGATCCACCACCCGTGAAGCGGTGTGGCAGGCGGTCTCCTCGGGACGGGTGCCAGGGAAGAGGGGACGATGAAGCAAGGCCATCTGCATTTTTCCGGCGTGATTGGGGATGGCGACGGGAAAGAGGCTGGCATCCTTGTTGTCCACATGGACGAAATCGATCCCTCGAAATGGCGCAAAGGTCGCGAGTCCCAGTCGTGTCCAGTGAAACAGATCCTCCGATTGGGCCAGGGCGATCCGCGGGCCGTCAGGCGAGAGTGCCGTGTAGGTCATTACATAGCGCTGGAGCGGCTCCACGAACGTGACGCGGGGATCCTCACAGCCACCGCCGCCATCAGGCCGCCGCTCATAATTGGCTTCCGGCTCCAGGGCGATGCCGAGCCGCTCGATGCCTGCCGGATCGCCGCCTTCATCGAAGCGCACCCGTGCAATGCCGATGCGCGAGTAATTCCCCCGCCCGACCAGCCGCGGGAAGAGGTAAAGTTCACCATCCGGGCCACGGACGGCCGCCGGATTGAAGACGCCTTCGATCTCGTGGGGATTGCCCGGCTCCGGCTCCATAATCATGCCCAGACGTTTTAGCTGGAATGCAGTCATCCCGTTGTCTCCCCGGTCATTCTTTTAGCTCCCCAGTCATACTGCCGCCCATCATGCCGCCACTCGTGGCACTGTTATGGGGCACTCCGTTCATCGCCTGTCGTCCGCCCCCCGGCTCGGCCCCTGCCCCGTGAGTCGTAGCACCATTGTGGGGCATCCCCTTCATCGACCCCGTCTGGGCACAAGCCCCGGCGGCCAGCGCCAATGTGGCAAGGAGGCTGGCGGCAGTCGTCTTGAGCTTTGGCGTCTGCATTTTCTGTCCCTTTCATTCCGCGCACTGTTTGATAAGATCTCGTGAGGCTGAACTTCGCCGCAGCAGCGACGACGCGGCGTCAACCGCGTTCCAGCCAGTGAAGGGGCCACCGGTGTGCCCGACCTGCCCGCACGCCTTCCAGCGGTGCGGCATCAGGTGGGGCGGGCAACAGGTCCGCGACGACCACCGAGACCGCCGCTGCCAGCGGGACTGCCACCAGTGTCCCGAGCACTCCGAATAACTCTGTACCGGCAACGATTGCCACCAGTACGACTGCCGGGTGCAGCTTCATCGTTCTGCCGACCAGGTATGGGCCGAGAAAACCGTGCTCGAACCACTCATGCCCCAGGAACAGAACGAATACCCAGACGCTTTTGACAGGGTCCACATTGAAGGCCAGCAGCTCCGCCAGCAGGAACACCGGCCAGAAGCCCACATACGGGATGAAGTTCAGCACAGCCGCCAGTAGGCCCAGCAGCAGGGAAGAAGGCACACCCAGCAGCCAGAGGCCCCCTGTCAGCACGGCGCCCTTTTCCAGGGAGATCAGCGCCATGCCGCTCATGTAGCCGCCCACGCGCTCCTGCACCTGGTCCCACTGCCGCGCCGCGCTGCCCTGCATGCCGGGTGGGACGAAACGCAGGAAGCCCGCGCGGAACCGCTGCTGGTCAATCACCATGAACCCGGCCAGCACGATGACCAGGATCAGCCCAGCGACCGCGCCAGCCGCACCCGCCGTGATAGCCGGAGTGCGCTCCGTTGCCAGACGCAGGTACTGGACGATCTGCCCGCTCACTTCCGGCATTCGGACCGGATGCCTGGCGAGACTGCTTAACCGGCGTGTCAGCCAGTCCGACGCCCGGTTGATCTGCTCCGGCACACGGATCGCCAGCCGCTCGAATTGCCCGCCGATTGCCGGGGCCGTCAGCACGCCGAGAAAAGCCACACCCGCGAGGATGAGAACAAACACCGCGATCACTGTCCAGACGCGCGAAATGCCGCGTCTCTCCAAATAAAGCGCAAGCGGCAGTAGAGCCGACGCGATGATAAACGCGATGATTAACAGCATCACCAGGTTACTCAAGCTCCAGAGGACGGTGGCCGCGACCAGCACACAAAGAACCCGGAGGATGCTGCTTATGGGGAAACCTCGGGGGGCGGCTTCAGATTTGGGCGCGTGACTTTGTTCTGGGATCATCTCTCTCAGCCATCATGTCTTTCGGCAGCCATGTCTCTCAGCGCGCCCGGAGGGCGTTCAGGATCACCGCAAAGTCAATCACTTCCTGGAGCAGCGCACCGGTGACCGGCGGGATCTTGCCGAAAACGGCGGCGACCATACAGGCGAAGCTCAGGCCAAGACCGACGCCGATGCTCTGCTTCGC
>JANLUQ010000360.1:0-6079 GCA_031363565.1 Armatimonadota bacterium
GCCAGGACACTTAGTGATTTGCACTCTTATCCACCTTCTCAAAGAAGTGCCAGTAAACTTCAGTCCCATCTTGAGGCTGCTGATCGAACAGAGACTCAATTTGATTGACTTCCTGAAAGGTCCACCTTACATCTTTTCCCTTGCTGTTTTTGTATTCATGCTCTTTCGATTGCGCGATGTTTACTGCAACTACTTTAGCATTGTTAACTTCAGCTCGGAAGATGAACACGATTCGCTGCCATAAATGCCGTTTATGTTCATCGCCAACGACCACGGCTTTATATGTTGCAGATGCCCAGTACCACCTCTGATCGTCAGACGTTGTATCAGGGGCATCCGCGTGACGTTGTGGTATTCGTTCAACTCCTTTAGCATCTTGTGCTACGACTGGTGTTGTCATTGTTGCTCTTTTTGCCCCTTATCGTAGTCTTTGTTAGTCAAGAGCTTGCGGGCGGTCTGGGCAGCCTTGTCACCTGACTTAGCAAGCTTGTCTATTTCTTTCAGTGTCTTGTCACGCATTTCTCCTGGGAAACGTTTATTTATCCTTCCCGGCTTTTCGGAGGAAATGATGTCCTCTGCTGTGCGTTGTGCATTCTCATCATCACTGGCCAAGAGTGTTTGGAGACCATAGACTATAGCCACAACTACGAGTAAGCTACCGAGAGCGGCGAAGCCTGCGGCTGCTCATACGCGGTCATACTCTAACTCTCCAGCGAGGGTACACTCACCGGTTGGGTCAGTCCTGGTTATGGGATTATTGTCTGAGTAGACAAACCAGTTCGATCCGCTCCCCTCGGGGTCCTCACTGACGAACCGGCCCATCGCGGGATCATAGTACCTGGCCCGCATGTAAACCAGCCCGGTGTCATCGCTGACGTGCCCCAGCCCCCCCACGAACCCCTGCCGAGACGTAGCCGCCCCCGCGTTCGCGCGCACCGCCCCGTACACGTCGTACTTGGGCGAGGAGGTCAGGTTGCCCAGCGGGTCCACCTCCCCCACCACCGACCCCAGCCCGTCGTAGACGTACCACCGCGCCTTAGTCACCGTCCGCCCCTGGCTGTCCAGCTCCGTCTGCGTGTCGTCCCGCCGGTAGCACGGCCCGCTCGCCCCCTGGAAGTAGGTGGCCGTGACGGTGGCTGGAGTCAGACTTCCCCCTGAAGCGTGGCCTTCCCGGACCATCATCGTGCCGTCGTAGGCGTAGTCGGTCGTCGCGCCGTTGGTGGTCTTCTGGCGGCGCAGGCCATCCGCCCCGTAATTGTAGGTGCTGGTGCTGCCGTTGATGGTGCAGGACACCAGCCGGTTCTGCGAGTTCCAGGCGTTTGTTCTGCCGTTGCCCGAGACGGTGTTGCCGTCAGCGTCATTCTGGAAGCCCAAGGCCCCGTACCCGCCCGTCGAGAGCAGCATGTTAGCCGCGTTGTAGGTGCTGTTCGTCGTGCCCGCCGCCGAGTCCACCCTGGACAGCCGGCTGCCCATCGCGTCGAACGTGTAACCCTGCGTCTCTCCGTCCCCGTAGTCCGCGTTCGTCAGCCGGTTCAGGGCGTCGTACCCCGAAGAGCCGTCCGCCTTTTGGTACTTCTCCGTCCGCCCGCTCAGGACCTCAGTGGACCGCACTGAGGAGGATGACGGCGTAGGACCTGCTGGGGAATGTTACCCGTCCTCTGAAATAGCCTTTTTGGTTTTTAGCCGCGATTTGATGTGAAACCACCAGTGCTTCACGTTAATGGCTAAAACGAAAAGGATGGTTGGAGCAACAACTCCAAGAATAGAAGCGGGGGAATGCCCTGTCGCAAAGAGGTAAATGGAAGCTACACACGCAGCGGTCAGGAACATAATATTGATTGCCATGCTTTACCAGATACTTTCGGGTTATCGGGTGGCCCTCCAGTCCCGGTGAGGCTCACGATAAGATCAGTCAAACCCACTTTCACTCACCCTTCCCTCCGAGGGAGGGGTCGGCGCGTGCGCCGGGGGTAGGATCGCCACCCGCCGCCCTTCCAGCCGCAGCCTCCCCTGCGCGAACAAGGCCACCGCCTGTGGGTACGTCCGATGCTCGGCAGTCAGCACGCGCGCGGCCAGTGTCTCCGCCGTGTCGTCCTCTTCCACTGGGACCGGCGCTTGCAGGATGATCGGGCCGGTGTCGTACCCGGCATCCACGAAATGCACGGTGCAGCCCGAGACCTTGGCGCCATAATCCAGCACCGCCTGATGGATGTGCTGCCCGTACATCCCCTTGCCTCCGAAAGCGGGCAGCAGGGCGGCGTGGATGTTCATCATCCGCCCCGCATAAGCCGCAAGAACGGCGTCGGGGACCTTTCGCATGTAACCCGCCAGGCAGACAAGATCCACCTCATAAAGACGCAGCAGGCCAAGGAGCGCGTCGGCGTCCTCGTCCTGGCGCGAGGAGACAGCACAAGCAGATAATCCTAGCGCGTGGGCGCGGGCCAGCGCGGGAGAGTCGGCGAAGTTGCCGATGACGGCGGCGACCTCGCCGTCCACCTGCCCGTTCGTACATGCCTCAGCGATGGCCTGCATGTTGCTCCCACGCCCGTGTCGGCCCGAGAGGAGAATGGCGATCCGTAAGCTCATGCGGCCCTAGTTCGACGCGGCTCATGCCTTCTCCTTGTCGCCGCTTGACAAAACCCACCATTTCGTTTAAGATAAGACCATCACCACCGGGGGAACCTTATGAGCAGCGTACTCTCCTTTTTTCAGGCTCGGCTTCGGGCCATCATCATCGTCGCGGCCCTGATCCTAGCGGTCTTCAGCCTGGTCAGCTACAACCGCGCTTCGCAGGCGAAACTCGAAGCCGCCCTCGCCAGCCCCGACCAGAACATCCGCGACGACGCGGTGCGGAAACTCGTTGTGGGCGGGCGACTGATGGACGTTCTGATTAACACGCAGAACCCGGACGAGGATAAGACCAGCCCGCAGAACGTCGCCAGCCTCCAGATCCGCAAGAACGCCGCCGAATCGGTGAGCCGGCTGACGACCCAGAACAAGGTCACGCCGACCGAGGCGCTCGACACCGAGTTCGCGCTGTGCAAGGATAGCGAGACTGCCGTCAAAGACATCGCCAAAGCCGGCTTGGCGGCGCTGGCAGGCCAAAACGATGCCAACCTGAAGGCGGTCGTGGATCGGCTTTCCAACGGCGACCCGGACATCCGTGGGGCCGCCGTGGATGTGCTGGGGAAGGTCGGCGGCGACAAGGCCGCCGCCCAGGTGAATGCCGTCCTGCCGCTTTCCGCTGCCCAGGACTCGGCCATCAGCGCCCTGCAAAAGATCGGCGCCCCGTCCGTGCCCCTCATCATCGCGCACCTGGAAGACCCGAAGGTCCAGAGCGACATCGCTTTCCGTCAGCAGATGGTCGGCTTGCTGGACCAGATCGCCTCCCCGGCCAGCGTCGGCGAGTTGACCAAGCTGGCAAACAAGACCGACCAGCCCTCCGTCCAGCGTCTCGCTCAGGTCGCCCTCGCCGATGTCGTGCTGGCTGCATACAACGGTGTGCAGAAGGCCAAGGGTGCGCTCCCCGTGGCGCAGGATGCTCTCGCCAAGGCGAAGGATGATGCCACCCGGACGACCGCGCAGAAAGGCCTGACGGACGCTCAGGCTGCCATCCCCAAGGCGGAGGCCGCGCTGCCGCTCGTCGGCGGCGTCGAGCCGACGCTGAGCGCCGTTCTCAAAGACCTTAACGCCGACAGCGAGGCCCGCGCTCAGGCAGCCCTGGCGCTGGGTTCGTTCGCCAGTCCGACTGCCATTGTCTCCCTTGTCACCGCCCTCGGAGACTTCGATGCGCGCGTGCGGGATGCCGCCCTTGCCGGTGTCCAGTCCGCCGGTCCGCCCGCCGTCGGCCCCCTGACGGCAGCTCTGAAGCGCCCGGGAACCGGTGCCGCCGCCGCACAGGCGTTGGGTGGCATCGGAACACCCGTCGCCGTGACCGCACTGGACACAATCCTCGCCGACCCCGCTACACCGGTCGCAGTCCGCGAGGGCGCGACGATTGGGTTGGGTCGCAGCGGCAACCGCGCAGTGATCCCGACGCTCGTCCGCGCCCTGGGGGATTCGGACGGTGCGGTCGCGAGTGCCGCCCAGTCGGGCCTTTTGACTCCTTCCCTTGCGCACGCCGCTATTCCTGCCCTCGTGGCCTCTTTCGGCCAGCCGACCCCGGCCCCGTTCAACGCCAGCCAGACCCTGGCCCGTATGGGCGCCCTGACGGAGTCGGACATCGTCCCCGCCTTGACTAAGGCCATCACGACCGGCGGCGTACCCGCCCAAACCTGGGCGGCGGTCACGCTGGGACAGTCTGGCAGCAAGGACAGCGCGGTCATCTCCGCGTTGCAGCGCCTGGCCCAGAGTCAGAACCCGCAGGTGCAGTACGCCGCCCAGCAGTCGCTGGTGCAGCTCGTCGGGACATAGGCAAAAACATAAAGAGCGGGCGGTTAAAACCGCCCGCTCTTCTTTCAGATTCTCAGAACGCTGCACCCATGTTCAGCCGGTCGTCCATCGCCCCTTGCAGCTCGCGGATATGGGCCGCGTTCTGGCCCAGATCTCCCTGGCCCAGGCGGGAGCGTGACCGGATCGTGACCCGCGTTTGACCACCCCCCAGCGGGAAGAAGTAAATGGTGACGTCGTCCGTGAACAGGCCGAACGGCGTCCGCACCTCTGCCTCTAGGGCGTCGTTCTCCACGTCGCGCAAGACCACTTCCCAGTGCATTAGTTGGCGCAAGGCGTGCTCCGCCGCCGCCATCGCCGCCGCCACATCGGCGTAATAGACCCGTGAACGCAGGGCCGGATAAGCCGTATTCTCGCCGGTCGTGATGTCGTTGACGAACAGCCGACGGCGGTGCGTCCAGCCCCAGTATCCCAATACAGCCAGTCCGCCGCCTAACGCCAGCCAAAGTGCCTTGCTCATTCGCTCTCCCTATTGATCTGAAGCATTGATCTGAAGCCGGCCCATGCCCGTGTTGATCGCGGCCAGTAGCCTCTCATGCAGGACTGCGTTGGACGCGCTCAGAATGGACTGCAAATTCGGCTCGCTCGTATCCAGAAGCCGCGTCCCGTCCAATGAGTTCCCGTAGGCATCCGTGACGACCGCGCCCGCCTCCTGCGCGATCAGGGCGGCGGCGGCGATGTCATACGCGAACAGGCCGATGGGCCGACCGAAGCCAAGTGCAAGGAACCGCTCTCGCCCAGCTGGGAAGTCCCGCAGAAGTCGGTTGCCGATGTCTATAGAGGCGGCAAGCTGCCCGGTCATCAGGCGCGTCAGCGAGAACGCCGTCGAGTTGAATAGGAAACAGCCGCCGGTCATGGAAGAAGCGTCCACGATCTCGCCCAGCGCGACCCCGATCCACTCGAAGGGCCGGGCGACCACCTCGAACGTCAGCGGCGCCCTAGCGATCTCCTCGATTGGCAGCAGCCGCGCCGTCTTCTCCGTCCCGTCCGGCCCGATCCAGTGCGCGCCCTCGCCGCGCGCCGCCCAGAATAGGTCGTTGTTCTTGATCTCGCCGATACACCCGAATCGCACATCCCCCAACGTTACGTCCGGGGTATAGTCTGCCCATGCGACCGAGACGACGCACGCCTCGAACCCGGCGATTGCAGGCCGGGTGCCGTCAATCGGGTCAATGATCAGGACCGCCTCGGGGGCGGCCCCGAACTCGATCAGCCCCTTATCTTCCGAGTAGTAGGCGATGGACAGCTTCTCGCGCTCGATAAACGAGACGATTGCCTCCTCGGCGATCTCATCAATGCCGAAGGTCGCGTCGCCGCTTGCCGCCGTGCCCGAGATCTGACGCCCGTGCCACGCCCCCAGATGGGGCCGGACGGTGTCGCGGATGTGGCGCGTGAGCGCGAGGACGGTCTCTTGTGGTGTCAACGCGATTTTCTCCTCAATGGGTGACTGATGTTACGCAGTCCCGCCGCCGGGTGCCATCCCGCCCTGAAGGGCAGGTCTGGGGGGCCTGCGGCCAACCGGTCTGCGACCGGCAAGATTAAGACAGGGATTCTCTCCCGCTCGCCGGGCGGTCTTGATCCTCCGCCCACAGGGCGGTCGGCGCCTCGCCCCCCAGACGGGTCGTTTGCG
>JANLUQ010000408.1:0-2213 GCA_031363565.1 Armatimonadota bacterium
GCTTCGTCGGCCTCGAACTCCTGCCGACGGGTGAACGTGGTTTTCAGATAGGCTGTTTTGTCGCGGTCGGGATTCTTGCTGACATGCTTGAGCAGCACATGCCCCAGCTCGTGGCCCATGACGAAAGCCAGGGTGTCATCATTGTCTTTGATGATATCTTCGAGCAGCGAAGGCGAGACGGACAAATGGCTGATTGCTTTGCCGGTCTCTTTGTCCTGGCCGCTCAGATACGCACAGGCATTATCCGGGCCGATTTCCGTGGCCGCTTTGATCACAGGGGGCCAGGTATATTCTGTGGGATGAGACTTGATGGCGGTAAGAAGCCGGTTGCCGACCATCTCGACTCGGTCCTGCTGCTCTTGGGTCGGCTCGGCTGCGGCGCGCACGCTGGTCGCGGGCAAGGTAATCAGTGCAGCGGCCACGGCCAGCAGGCCGAAGACGCGCGGGAGTATCAAGCGGAACATAGTACAATGAGCCTTTCAATTCCTTTGGAAGAACTTTGGAGAAACTTGGGAAGAAGGGAGCAGACCGGTCCGCTCCCTCGCGCCGACACTGTCGGCTACATCGGCGCTTTCCAGCTCATCGCGGTCGTAAGCTGTGCCTCCAGCCGCTTGGGGGGGGCGATCTGAGGCAGGCCGCTCGTGAGGCTCAGGGTCAGCCTCTGGAGCTGCATCGCGCCCCTGCTTTTTCGGTTCGGCGCCGGCGCGGACCGCGCATCGATCGCAAGGCGCTTCGGAACTTCCGGGAGGGCGAGTGTCTTCTGTATATCTCCCAGGGAGGCGATGAGCGGCGACGGCGCGAATTTTTCGGACAGCGACTTTTCCTGCCCTTTCGGGGCTGCCCCCTGAATTGCCGCCGAAAGCGCCATGAGCGACTGAGGGGAATCGGCCTGGGCGTGTCCGGCCCAGAAAGAAAGGCCGGCCACGAGCGGCAGGGCGAGTCGAATAGTCCACGAAGTCTGTTTCATTTTCCGTCTCCTTTGAAATCTGCGTATCATACCGTCATCTCCAACACCTCCACCCTCAGCGAGTGGGCGTTTTTGGGCGGCACGAACTGTTAGACCCCTTGCCTAGAATAACCTTCAAGGTAATTTGAGGGTGAGAGTTCAGCCTGTGCGCCGGAGCACAGGACCACGGTTTATTAGGGGCTGATGTCGCGCAACGCCGGCCCTGGAATGGAATCCGGGTGAGCGGGTGCGTAACATCATTTGTACGGTCTTTCAGCGTCTAGTTGGAATAGTGGAGTTGGGACAGTAGAGTTGGGATAGTGGAGACGGTAATTTCCAGTTCTAAGTTGGAAAACCAGATCAGTAGCCGAGATGCCGAGGGCATGGGCTATGGTTTCAATCGCTACAGTATTTACGCCGCACAGCCGAATTGAAGTGTTAAGGCAGACCGAGTCTCTATCAGAGGTGGTAATCGTTCTCAAAGATGATAACATTGGTACATATGCTGCTATTGTACCAAACTCGAAGCAGAGTGTCAACAAATTGTTTTCAGTGGCCCGCCACTGCAAGAGGGACCCCTAGCCCGGCGGGAGTACCTGTCGGCAACGGCCTTGCCGACAGACCTTTATCGGCGTATAATAGCGAAATCCACACGCCAAGAAAAGAACACCATGCCTGTTCCGCGATTATTTTCACGCCGTTGTGTTCCCCATGGAATCCTCTGGCTGCTGGTCTGTATCCTTCTGTGCGCCCTGCTGTCGAGGCCAGCGCAGGCGCAGCATAAGCGCGCACTCTTGATCGGGGTCCATCAATATAAGCACGGGCCGAACAGCATCTTCGGTGACCTGGATACCGAGTCCGATGTGGCCGCCATTCGCCAAGCGCTCATGGACCACTTCGGGTTCGCCGCGGGAGACATTCGTGTGCTGACGACGGCTCCAGAGACCACGCGCGCCTCGATTTTACAGGCCATGCAGGATTTTCTGGTGGCACCGACGGGGCCGGGCGACATCGTCTACTTCCACTATTCGGGGCACGGCTCCCAGGTCCCCGATCCCAAAGACCCCAGTGGAGTGGATGAGACTCTGGTCCCTTCCGATTGGGTGCAGGACGGCGCGAAGGACATCCGCGACAAAGAGCTGCGGCAGATCATCGGACAGATCCAGGCGAAGAAGCCCGGCAGCCTGACCCTGACATTCGATAGCTGTCATTCCGGCACGATCACGCGGGGCGGGCGCATGCGGGTACGCGGCGTCGGCTTTGAGAA
>JANLUQ010000410.1:0-7822 GCA_031363565.1 Armatimonadota bacterium
CCGTCGTCACCGTCCCTGCCGGAGAGTAGGACGGCCTCGTCCGAGTCTCCAAGCCGCCGCACACTCAGGCAGCGCGGGCCTGTGCGTCGGCGGGAAGGGCGGGGACAAAGCGGACCTCGACGCGGCGGTGCAGGGCGGCGGCGATGCGTTCCAGCATCGCCAGGGAGTGCTTGTCGTAGTCGCCGTCTTCCAGGCGGGAAATCACCGACTGCGTGGTGCCGGCAAGGCGGGCAAGCTGGGTCTGGGTGAGGCTGGCAGTTTGGCGGGCGTCGTAGATCGCCTGGGCGGCCTGGGACTTGACCCGCTCCTGGGCGCGCAGTTCGGGGTAGCTGGGGTCGTCGCCGAACTCGATGTCCAATATCTTGGCGGCGTCACTTGTGGTCTGCGGAACGGTCTGAGTCATGGGCGGCCTGTCTTTCTTACGGCTGGGGGCGGGACCGGAACCTACCCCGCGGCAAGTCGCGACCCTCCCGAAACGGGAAGGTGAGGAGTTTATGAAGCGAGAAGGTGCAGAGTTTTTCTCTTGCCCCTCCCGCCCCGGGAGGGGTGGCAAGCCTCAGCGAGCGGGGTGGGTTTCTTCGCTCAGGCCCCCGAAGAAGGCAAAAAGGAGACAGCGAGCGGACCTTGTTCGCCCGGCCGAGTACCGCACATTTGTGATTGTTATGTCAAACGGGGGGCGCGGGGCTGATGCCCCGCGTCCTTTTTCATCTCCCGCCCATCCCCCCGGTTGACGCCGGGCGGGCGGTGTGCTAGAATGGCGGCAGGAACAGAGGGCGCGGTCAATGACAGGAGGGCGCAGATTCAGGAAAGAGGGCGCGGCAAGCGGCGCCCCTACGTTCGTTCTTTGCCCGCGCAGGCGGGGAGTTGCACTTCTAAAGCCCGGCGGTTCAGCGCCGGGAACTCAGGCACCTATGCAAAAAACACACTCGCCCGCCTTGCTGCTTCTTGCCCTCCTCCTCTTGCTGACCCTCTCCCCGGCGCGGGCCATGGAGACGGATATGTCGGCGCGGGACCCGTCCACGGTCGTCAAGAGCGGCGGGACGTACTGGGTCTATGGGACCGGGCGGGGCATCCCGCAGTTCTCCTCCACCGACCGCCGCCACTGGACTTTCCAAGGGCCGGTCTTTTCGAATGCGCCCGCCTGGGTGGCGGACGCCGTCCCCGCCAACATGCACAACAACGCCTGGGCACCGGATATCCATTTCTTCCAGGGCCGATGGCACCTCTATTATGCGTATTCCAGCTTCGGCAGCAAGGTCTCGGGCATCGGCGTGGCGACCAATGACTCCCTGGACCCGAAGAGTTGGACCGACCAGGGGCTTGTTGTCCGCACGGGTAAGGACACCAATTATAACGCCATTGACCCCTGCATCTTCCTGGACGGGACGGGCAAGCCGTGGCTGTCCTTCGGCTCTTACTTCAGCGGCATCAAGCTGATTGCGATTGACCCCGCGACCGGCAAGTCGGCCGTGGGCGACGCGACGGTGTATGACATCGCCACCCGGCCCCACACGCCGCCGAATGCCATCGAGGCGTCGTGCGTGTATTATCATGCTGGCTACTACACCCTGTTCGTCGCCTGGGACGGCTGCTGCGCCGGACCCAAGAGCACCTATAACATCCGCATGGGGCGGTCTCGGAGCGTCACCGGGCCGTATTTGGACAAAGCCGGGAAGGACATGGAGGAGGGCGGCGGGACGCTGTTCCTCGGCTCAGTCGGCGACAACGGCTCTGGCCGGCCCATTGACGATGAGGTCGGGCCGGGCCACGCGGGCATTCTGGAGGACGGGGGCGACACCTACGTCTCCTACCACGAGGAGTGGGCGCGGGACCGGGGCGGCAAGACGACCTTGAACCTCAGCAAGCTGGCCTGGGACACGAACGGCTGGCCGCGCCTCGTCCTTGACCCCGGCCCCTACCAGCTCGTCTCGGCCCTCGCGACCCACGGCATCGCAGCCGGGGTAGGAACCGCCGTGCAGACACTTCCGACTGGTGGGCCGGGCCGGCAGTGGACCCTGGGCTACCTCGGCGACGGCTTCTACCGCCTTGTCAACGCCGCCGGCAAGGCACTGAGCGTGTCGGGCGATACGGCCAAGACCAGCGCCCCGGTCCAGGTCATGCCCTACCAGGGCCGCACCGGCCAGCAGTGGTATCTCCAGCAAAACGATGATGGGACATGGACCCTGCTTTCCAAGAGCAGCGGCAAGACGCTGGCCCTGGATGTCACCGGCTGCTCGCTCAACGACGGCACACCATTGGAGCAGTGGACCGTCAACGGCCTCGCCTGCCAGAAGTGGTCGTTCCGGGCGCGGTGACGGCCGCTTGATCGGGCGCTTCTTTTCAATCATACTGCGCGTATCCGTTCGCCACTGACCTCACAAGGAGCCATCCCCATGCCGAACACCCTGCAAGATTATCTCGCGACCGCTACCCGGAAGGCATCGGCGGACCTCGCTGCCGCCCTCCTCCGCCTCCCCGAAGACAAACGCGGCTGGAGTCCGGGCGAGAAAAGCCGCACGGCGCTCGATCAGGTGGCCGAGTGCGCCATCCTCAACGAGTACACGGCAGAACTGATCCAGACCCGGACATGGCAGGCGGACTGGTTCGCCGATTTCCCCGCCGCGAAGGTCAAAGCCGCCCAGGATTGGGGCACGCTCCAGGCGCGGCTCCAGGAAAGCGCCGCCCGCGTCGCTGCCGCCATCGCGGACGTCCCCGACGAGGCGCTGGCCGACGAGATCCAGTTGTTCGGGCGGACGATGGCGCTGGCCGAGGTCATGGCGCGCTCCTATTGGAACATGACTTACCATGAAGGGCAGATCGTTTACATCGGCTCGCTGCTGCCTTAAGTCGTTCTCACACGCCTTAGTGTGACAAATTTCACATGCGCCATCGTTGACAACCCAGCAGGCGCGTGATATAATCGGTATCGCGCGGGTAATCTTCCCAAGCTTGTCTGAGCACTTCGGCAGACACATCCTACCAGTTCTCTGAGGAGGCGCGAAGGTAAGACCATGTTACACGGGAAAGTCAAATGGTTCAGTGACCTGAAAGGCTACGGCTTTATCGAGGTCGAAGGACGAAAAGACGTATTCGTCCACTACTCCGCGATCGAGAAGAGCGGCTACAAGAGCCTGGCGGAAGGCCAGCCCGTCGCCTTCGAGATCGTGGACGGCGACAAGGGACCCCAGGCGGCGCAGGTGACGCCTGACCAGCTTTCGGACCAGATGTCGGACCAGATGTCGGCAGAACAATCGACGCGAGAGGCGGTCGCCGCTTAAACTCTTTCTTCGACTCTTTCTGTCCTACTGTAGCTGCCCCGGCCCGCGCCTGCCTGTGCTGTTCAGGCGCCCGCCGGGGCATTTTCCTGAGTCGCCTCCAGGGCGATTTCTGGACCGCCGTTTTCTGCTATACTCTTTTATGCCAATCCCGCAAAACTCTGTTATCAACCGCGAGGCCGACCGCCGCCTGGGCCGCATCGCGATCACCTACGGCCTGATCGTCTTCGCCCTGCTGGTCGTGACCACGCTCCTTCTCAGCTTCGCCAACGCCGGGACCCAGCCGAAGACGCTGGGGGACCTGATCCACAACCCCAAGCTGGCCGGGCTGAACCTTCTCAGCATCCTGGTCGTCATCGTTCCCTTCTACTTCGGCATCCACCGCCTGTTCGCTGCCCGGCTGGAGATCGGCCGGGAACGCGTCGGGGCGCGCGCCTGGCGCGAGGCGGTCGCCGCCCTCGAGCCGTTCACCGCCCCCATGCAGCGCTTCCTCGACGGCAGCGGTGAGGCGCACTATTTGCTGGCACAGGCGTATACGGGCCTAGGAGACAAGGTGAAGGCCGAGTCCGCCCGCGCCTTCGTCCGCCGCAAGAAAGGCGTCTGGGCCGAGAAGCTGACGCCGAGCCGCGTCCAGATCTCGGCAGGGAAGGCCCGCACGGTCAAGGGCTCGGGCGTCCATACCGCCCCAGAGCAGGAAAACCGCCCCCGCCCGTCGAAAGGGAAGCCGAAGCGGCGGTTCTGAGTCCAAGCGCAGATTCTGAGTCAAAGAATCGGTTCTGACGGGTACACTGACACCTATGGAAATCACCGAACGGTACACGACGCGCGTGGGGAGGCAGTTCCTCATCCGCCTTTCCTATAACGAGCGCATCAAGGACGCCGACCCCGGCACGGCCTTCATCAAGTCCGTCGAAGTCACCGACACCGAAACCAAGGAGTCGGTCGCGGTCCCCGCCAGCGCTTCGAAGTTCTCCACCTATGAGAACTTCACCAGCTTCGGCGGGTACACCGCCATCAACTATTTCGGCTCCCGCGAGACTGCCATCGAGGGCCTGCGGATGAAGGTGTTGACGCGCATCGAGGACCAACTAGAAAGGCTAGGCTGACGCCGTGCCATCCGATACGAGGACAAGCGATACGAAGGCAAGCGATACAAAGACAAGTGAGAAAGCCCCCTCCTTGCAAGCGCAGACCATGGAGCTAGGCCGGACCTTGAAGGCGATCTCCGACAACGACCCGTCGGGCACACCCTCCGCCCAGGCCGCCGCCGTGTTCGCCGGCTGGCTGGCTTTGGCCGGGCCAACAAGCCGCGAGCCGGTCTATCTCGCCGATGTCGCCGACAACTACAATGTCTTTGCCAACACCAACAAAGACCTCTTCGAGCTGTTCGACATCCTGGATAATTATATCGAGGTGGAGGACGAGGAGCCGGGCGACGCCCCTCCGCCCCGCCGCGCACCTTCATCAACCTGCCGCTGATGGCGGGATAGCGCCGTCAAGCGAGCGATCCGACAAACAAGTAATCTGAGGAGCAGTCGTGGCCTCCCTTCCTGTCATCGAACAACGAAAAGTCGTCTCGCTCTTCACCATCCTGGCCTGGCTCGGCCTGGCCGTCTTGGGCCTATGGCTGCTCTATGCCCTGCGCGACCTGATCCCGCCGTTCCTCGTGGCAACCATCATCGCCATGACGCTCACCCCCGAGGCGGACCGATTGGAGCGTCAGGGCTTGTTCGGCTGGCGTTTCCCGCGCGGGGCGGCGATCGGGGTCATCTACGTCCTGTTCCTGGGGGTTTTCGCCCTGATGCTCAAGGGCCTGAGCCTGATCAGCGTCCAGATGATCGAGCTAGTCACCCAACTCGCCCTCAAGGTGCAGGTGGGGAACCCGCCCAAGCCTCTGCTGTCCGGCACACCCAAGGATGTCGCCCTGAAAGCCGGGGACTGGATGACCTCCCACCACATCCCTGCCGCCATACATGCGCCGGTCCAGAACTACGCGCGCCATGTCCCGGAGATGCTGGGGCACGGCCTGACCTGGTTTGGCAACAACCTTCCTGCACTCGCCGGGAACCTGGTCTGGGTGGTCATCGTCCCCATCATCACGTTCTTCATCCTGCTGGACTTCAATAAGATCCTGGGCAAGACACTGCTGCTGTTCCCCCGCGAGAAGCGCGAGGACATCCTGACCACCGTGACCGATATCATCGCTGTGTTCGGCTCCTACGTTCGGGGCGTCCTGACCGTGATGGCGCTCGACATCGTGGTGATCTTCATCGTCCTCTGGGCCTTCGGCCTGCACGATTATGCCCTGACACTCGCGATCACAGCGGGCCTGCTGTATACCATCCCCTATTTCGGCGCCTTGGTCTCGACTATCCTCATCGGCCTGGTCGCTCTGGCGACCCACGGCACGGCAAGCGCCATCGGGCTTGTCCTGGTGATGATCTTCATTCACCAGATCGTCTTCGACAACATCCTCGCCCCACGCGTCATCGGCGGCAGCGTCAACCTGCACCCACTCTTGACACTCATCTCCCTGATGGCCGGCGGCACGCTATTCGGCATCGGCGGGACCCTACTGGCCGTCCCGGTCGCCGCCGCCCTCCAGGTGATCCTGATCCGCCTGTTCCCGCAGTTCAAGGCCGACGTCGTCGCCGTTCGCCGGGTCGCGAATGTCGTCCAGAAGAGCATCGCCAAGGACAGCGAGGCGGCCCGGCCCGAGGGGCGCAAGGACGGCGACGCCCTCGCCCTCCAGCACGAGCAGGACGAAGCCCGCGCCGACGCCCAGGCCATCCAGGTCCTGCCGGTCGGCAGCGGCCCGGCCTGACGTCAGGCTGATTTCCCCTTCGCCCGACAGCCGTCGCTGCAATACACGACCTGCTCCCAGTCGCGCGCCCACTTCTTACGCCAGGTGAACGGTCTTCCGCAGACCGGACAGGTCTTCGTCGGCAGCCCATGCGGGTTGCGGAACCCGCCCGCGCCGCCCCCCTGCGTCTTCTTACCTTTCATCATGGGTTTCCTTACATCGGCTCGCCCGTCGGCGATAGGTGCGACGAGATCTCGCTGGCGTGGGCCGTCGGGACCCAGAGCTGCGGGTCCTCGTCGAAGACCTGCTTACTGGTCACGTCCGCGAAGTGATACGTCACCCCATTGTAAAAGCTGCTCGGCCCGCGCCTATCCGGGTCCACCTCCAGATGCGAAACCGGGTCAGTCCACACATCATGCTCCGGTCCATTGTCTGCCATTGGTTTTTGTTCCTCCGTCGAGAAGAGTATGCCCTTAAACTTGCCGTATCAAAGCGTCCTCTTCTCCTGCTGCATCCCGCTGACGATGTGACGAAGAGAGGGCGCGATGAATCGCGCCCCTATAGGTCTGATGCCCGCGCCTCCTCGTCGCCGCGCTCCATAACGGAGTGAACGACGGGGAGTTGCACTTTCACAGCACGGGGGTTACCCCACTAAAGTCTTCAGCCCCGTGTGGTGACTTAGCACTTTCTACGCCAAAGCCTCCAGCCCCTCGTACAGCAGGCACCGGACCGTCCGCCCGGTCTCCAGCACGGTGTTCGCGGGAACCACCGTCGGGCACGGCTCGAAGCGCTTGGGGCAGCGGGGCGCGAAGGGGCAGCCGGGCGGGATGGCCGTCAGTGGAGGCGGCTGGCCCGGCAGGGTGGGCAGTAGGGCCTCCGTCCGGGGCCGCCGCCAGTCCGGAAGGGACGCAAGGAGGGACTGGGTGTAGGGGTGCTTGGGGGACGCGAACAGGTCCGGGGCGGTCGCATACTCCACGATCTGGCCCGCGTACATGACGGCCACGTCGTCGCATCGCTCGCGGACGACGCCCAAGTCATGCGTGATCAGGACGATGGCCGTGCCAAGTTCGGCCTTCAGCTCGTCCATCAAATCTAGTATTTGGGCCTGCACCGTGACATCAAGCGCCGTCGTCGGCTCGTCGGCCAGCAGGACTTCCGGGCGGCAGGAGAAGGCGATGGCGATCATGACGCGCTGGCGCATCCCCCCCGAAAGCTCATGCGGATACTGCCGCATCCGCCGGTCCGGCAGGGAGACGCGGACGCGCGTCAGCCAGTCCAACGCCTGCGCCCGCGCCTCGGCCCGCGAGACTTTCTGGTGGGCCAAAATCGTCTCGACGATCTGCTCGCCGACGGTCAGGGTCGGGTTCAGGGCGGTCATCGGGTCCTGGAAGACCATCGCGATCCGCGCCCCGCGCACATCCCGCATCTGACGCTCCGGCAGGGCCAGCAGGTCCGCCCCGTCCAGACTGACCCGACCCCCGACGATCCTTCCCGGCGCGGCGATCAGCCGCAGGATAGAAAGCGCCGTCACACTCTTGCCCGAGCCACTTTCGCCCACGATGCCCAGCGTCTCGCCCTTGCGGACGGCGAACGAGACGCCCCGCACCGCCCGCGCGACCGGTCCACGCCCCTCGCGCCCGAACACGGTTTCTAAATTGTCTACTTGCAGAAGTGCGTCAGGCATGGTCAGATCGCTCCGATCTCTACCCCAGCCAGCGCCAGCAACCATTTCGGGTTCTCGTAC
>JANLUQ010000414.1:0-3499 GCA_031363565.1 Armatimonadota bacterium
CTCGTCGAGATCCGCTACCTGTACGCCTACAAGGGCGGCTCGCTCTACCAGGCGACGTATCTAGGCGAGCGCGACGACCTTGAGGTCGGCGACTGCATACTGGGGCAGCTCAAGTACAAGGCGGAGGGCGGCGAGGCGGAGGGCGAGGAGTAGAGGAGAAGGGCCAATTAATGAAGAAGGGCCGCGCCGCAAGACGGCGCGGCCCTCTGTCGTCACTCTCCGTGGTGCCCGGTGCCACGGCGACGCCCGTCTGCGGCTACCGCAGGGGAGAGGCCTGCGGGGTGGCCTGGAAGCTGGCGGTCTTTGTCTCCCCCTTCGCGACAGTCAGTGTCGCGTCCTGGGCCTTCCAGCGTTCGTCCCCGAGGTAGACGCGGCTGCTGCCCGGCGCGACCCGCAGTTGATAGCGACCATCAGCATCGGTGCGTGCCGAAACGACCATCGCGCTTGATGCCGGGCGGGATGGGCCGTAACTGAACACGAAGACGCCCGCCAGCGGCTTTCCCGAGGCGTCCGTCACCCGCCCCGAGACCAGGCCGCCCGGTGTCAGCACCAGGTCGCGGAGCGCGACGGCCTTTCCCTCCACCGCTGACGCCCCTTCCACGGCTGCCGCTGCGAAAGGATCGCTGTCGTCTATGGCCTTGGGGGTGAGCGGCAGGACTGCGACGTTGTATGGGGCCTCCGTCAGCCCTGTCAGGCGGTATGCGCCGTCCGGCCCCGTGACTGCCTCGCCCCAGGAAAACTGCCGCACCTGATCCGGGGTCGGGCGGGCGGCTCCGCTTGGAAGTGGCAGGATGACGCCGCTTGGCAGCAGCAACTGCCCCTGGCTCGCGTAGGTCATCTTCGATTGCGCCTTATTCTGGATCTGGGCGCCGACCCGGATATTCGCCGCCGGGCGACCATCTTCATACACCACGCGGCCCATCAGGACCGCTGCGCCCAGAGGCCGCACGTTCACCTCTGCCGGGGGGACGGGTGCGGAGGCGGCGGAGAAAGAGACTTCCTCACCATCAGAGACCCAGCGCGCCCGGCCGTCAGCGAAGACATAATGCGTTCCGCCCTCATGGCGCCCTGGGAGCGGGACCGACTGGCCCGTGTCGGTGGCGTTGCGATGCCCCAGGGTGCTCTCGAACACCATCACCACCTCGGCGGGGTCTTTGAGGGTGGCGAGGTTCACACTTGAGAGAGACCGGTTAAAAGCGTAGCCGTAGGGCTGGGTCGGGGGAGCGGCCTGGTCCCACATCAGGGAGCGCAGGGTCTTCTCGTCCCCGCGCGCCAGGGTCGGGGCGATCTCGTCCACCCAATGGTCGGCGTCGGGCAGCCTGCCACCATGGTCCTGGGCGTAGACGACGACTGCCAGCCCGATCTGGCGCAGGTTGGAAAGGGAGACCATCTTGACTGCCTCCGCGCGCGCCTTGTCCTGTGAGTGGTCCTGCGCTGCGGTCCGCAGAGCGGCGAGGGGCGGTAGGACGAGGACGGCGGCGACCAATGCGAGGAGCAGGCGGCGGCGCGTCAGTCCGCGCCGGTTCAGGCCCGCCCGGAGGATCGCCCGCAGACGGTCCTCGATCTGGGGCCGGTGCGCCATGGCGATGGCAGCGCCAGGCCGAAGGGGGCCGGGCACGGAGAGCCGCCGCGCGATCTCCAGCAGGTGGCCCGCATAGTCGGCGGGCAGAGTCCCCGCCGCCAGCACGGCGTCGTCGCAGGCGCGCTCGCTTTCCGCCTGGAGCCGATGCGCCGCCAGCCACATCAGCGGGTTGAACCAGTAGAGCGCGCAGGCCACCCCGGCGAGGCCGTGCCAGGCCCAGTCCCGGCGGCCGACATGCGCCAGCTCGTGGCCCAAGGCCGCTTGAAGCCGGCCGGCAGGCCAGTCCCCGACGTCGGCTGGGAGCAGGACAACTGGACACCGGAGGCCGGTCGTCATCGGCACGGCGACCGCCGCCCCCTGGCGCAAGCCGACGCGGCGGCGGATGCCCGCCGCCTCGGTCAGTCGGCACATCTCTGCCAGAAGGGCCAGGTCAGTCACCGGGGGGCAGCACCGCGTCAGCCGCCCCGCAAGGAAGAAGCCCAGGCCGAGCCGCACCAGCGCGCCCAGGGCGACGAGGCCCCAGAGGGCGGCCAGCAGCAGAGTCCACTGCGCGGACGGGAGAGCCTGTGCGTCCGGGGCACTCGGGGCCGGGGCCGAGAAGTGGTGCAGGGCCGGAGAGGGCGGCGGGGCGGTGGAAACGGCGGCGGCAGGCGGGGTCGCGGCGGGCAGGTGCAGGGGTGGAACGAGGAGTGAGAGCAGCGGCAGGCTGAGAACGCCCACGACCGCCAGCAGCCAGACCAAGTGCCGGGCGGCGGCCGAGGCCCGCCGCAGGGCGAGGCAGAGTAGGCCTACCGCACCTAGAAGAAGCGCGCTTTTCAAGGCGAGGGCCAGAAGCCATGCGGCGACTGCGGCGGCCACAGTGCCGGGCAGCGGGAAGAGCGAGTTGAACATCATCATCCCCCTTGTTCACGTTCTCCCGGTCTGAGGGCCGGGACTGTTGCCATGGAACCGATCAGCACTAAACCAATTAATGGAGACGCGGGCAGGCCCTATCCCTATTTTTCCTGTTCTCCGTTGCCCGCTTTAGCGGCTTCGATGATCTGGGTGAGCCGCTGGAGCTGCACCTGGGTGAGCTGCGTTTCACGACGGGACAGCAGAGTCGTAAAAGCTTCCTCTACCGACCCGTGGAAGAAGGTCCGTAGCACCCCGTCCAGCGCGGCCAGGGCAGCTTGGACACGCGGACGTGTCGGCAGGTAGACGAAGCGGCCTTCCTCCTCGATATGCGTCAGGTGTCCCCGACTCTCCAGGATACGGAGGAGGGTGCGGACGGTGGAATTGCTGGGCCGACCGGGCAGGGCTTCTTCCAGATCGGCCGCAGTGATGCGCCCGCGCCGGAAAACGGCCTCCATGATCTGCTGCTCGCGTGGATTGAGATAGTCGCCAGGGGCGCGGGGCATTGCTTCCTCCAATTAGTTTATGTTAATATATTAACACAAACGAACGGAGGTTGTCAAGAGGTGCGCCGGAAAGTTATTACTTCCATTGCGAAGCATCTTCAATGGCGACAGGGACGAAGAGGAAGAGCCGAGTGGTTGAAAACCACTCGCTAGGAAAAGCGTCCTGCGGACGAGAACGTAGAGGCCGGAGCGCGGAGGCCGATGGGATCATATCCGTTGTCCAAAGGACACCTCACTTAGTGACTGATGTTACGCTGTCCCGCCCTGAAGGGCAGGTCTGGGGGGCCTGCGGCCAACCGGTCTGCGACCGGAAGATTAAGACAGGGATTCTCTCTCGCCCGCAGGGTGGTCGGCGTCTCGCCTCCCAGACGGGTCGTTTACGGCGGGTCGTTTACGGCCCGGTCACAGCCCGTGCGTAACATCAGTTAGTGAGTGAGTGAGTGGTTGAAAACCACTCGTCCTCGCTCGGCCTTCCCCGCCGCCTACTTGCCCGGCGACCGGTGCCGGAGTCGGTCCAGGG
>JANLUQ010000238.1:0-5733 GCA_031363565.1 Armatimonadota bacterium
CGTCATGGTCAACGCCATCATGGTCGCGGTGGGCAACCGCACCCGCCGTCTCGGCCAGCTTCAGAGCCTGATCGTGTTCGTCCCCGCCGTCCTGAGCATCCTCTACACCGCCCACCACTGGACGATCACGCACGGCTCGGACTACTCGCTGTGGGTCGGCCTGGCCTTCACGCTGGTGGGCTTCGTCTTCATCCCGTTCCTGCCCTCCTGGGCCAAGAGCCGGGAGCCGCTGGGCGGGCCGGGGGGGCCGGGGGCAGAGGGGGCTTAAAGAGAACCCTGCCATTCCCAAAGCCATGCGCCCGGCCCTGGCCCGCCACGAAGACCTCCTGCGCGGGTGTATTGAGGACAACGAGGGCTATGTCTTCAAGACCGTCGGCGATGCCTTCTGCGCCGCTTTCCCCACCGCCAATCAGGCGCTGGAATCGGCTCTGGCCGCGCAGGTGGCTCTGGCCGCCGAAGCCTGGGAACTGCCAACGCCGCTGCTGGTGCGGATGGCGTTGCACACCGGGACCACGGAAGAACGCGGCGGGGACTACTTCGGACAGCCCCTCAACCGCGTGGCGCGGCTCATGGCGGCGGGGCATGGCAGCCAAGTGCTGCTCTCCACTACCACGCGCGAACTGGTACAGGATGCGCTGCCGCCCAACGCCTCCCTATTGGATCTCAGCCAGCATCGCCTCAAGGACCTGGGACGCCCGGAGAACGTCTTCCAACTGCTGCATCCCGACCTACCCGCCGACTTCCCGCCCCTGCGCTCCCTGGACCACCCCGACCTGCCCAATAACCTGCCCCAGCAGCCCACTTCCTTTATCGGGCGTGAGAAGGAAGTCGCCCAGGTCAAGGCCCTGATGCAGAAATCCAATCTGGTGACGCTCACCGGAGCGGGCGGGGCGGGCAAGAGCCGCCTCTCGCTTCAGATGGCCGCCGACCTGCTCGACCAGTACGAGGGTGGCACTTGGCTCGTCGAACTGGCCCCACTTTCCGACCCCGCCCTCGTGCCCCAGGCCGTCGCGGGCGTGCTGGGAGTGCGCGAGGAGCTGGGAAAGCCACTCGCTCAAACGCTCGTAGAGTGGCTCAAGCCAAAGCACCTCTTGCTGGTCCTCGACAACTGCGAACATGTCCTGGACGCCTCCGCCCGCCTGGTGGATGCCGTTCTCCACGCCTGCCCCAAGGTTCAGATGCTGGTCAGCAGCCGCGAAGCACTCGGCATCGGGGGAGAAAGCGCCTATCGCGTGCCGTCGCTCTCGCTGCCCGACCCCAAACAGCCGCAGACCCCCCAGAGCCTATCCCAATACGAAGCCGTGCGCCTGTTCATCGAGCGCGCCGTGGCAACCAAGGCCGACTTCGTCGTGACCAATCACAACGCGTCCGCGCTGGCGTCGGTGTGTCATCACTTGGATGGCATTCCGCTTGCCATTGAACTGGCGGCCGCCCGCATCCGCTCAATGACGGTGGAGGAGTTGGAGACGCGGCTGGCCGACCGGTTCCGCCTGCTGACAGGGGGCAGCCGCACCGCACTGCCCCGGCAGCAGACACTGCGAGCCTTGATTGACTGGAGTTACGACCTGCTGGACGAGAACCAGAAGGCGCTTCTGGGCCGTCTGTCGGTCTTTGCGGGGGGCTGGTCGCTCTCGGCGGCAGAAGCGGTCTGTGCGGGCGGAGAAGTGCAAGAATGGGAGGTGTTGGACTTGCTGACGGCTCTGGTGGACAAGAGCCTGGTTACGGTCGAGGAGCAGGAGGAGGGCACAACCCGCTACCGGCTGCTGGAGACCGTCCGGCAGTACGCCCGCGACCGGCTCATGGAAAGCAGCGAGGGCGAGGCACTGCGGGAGCGGCATCGGGATTACTTCCTCACCTTCGTGGAAGAAGCCAAAGCGAACGTGGTCCGGCCCCAACCAGCGGAGTGGCTAAACCGCCTGGACGCCGAATACGACAATCTGCGGGCGGCCCTGGACTGGTGCCTGGACAGGCACGAGGGGGCGGAAATCGCCATGCGAATGGCGGGAGCGTTGGCGATCTTCTGGGGAATGCGGGGACGGGCCAGCGAAGGCCGCCGTTACCTGAGCGCCGCCCTTTCCCTGCCGGGCGCGGACGCGCCGACGGAGGTGCGGGCCGATGCCCTCGGTTGGGTGGGCGGTCTCGCCCGGATGCAGGGGGACTACGGGAGCGCCCGCACCGACTTCAACGAGAGCCTGGCGATACGGCGCGCGCTGGGCGACAACGGGGCAATCGCCCAGGCGCTGCAAAACCGTGGCTGGCAGGCACAGTTGGAAGGCGACAACGCGGGAGCGCACAAAGACTATGACGAGTCGCTCACGCTTTTCCGTGCATATGGCGACCTGGCGGGTGAAGGTTTCTGCCTTGTTGGTCTGGGCTGTGTCGCCACCAACGAGGGCGACTATGAAACAGCGGGCCGCCTCTTCGACGCGGGTGTGGCGCTGTGGCGCGCGGCTGGCGGCAAACCGGGCCTCGCCTATGCGCTGGCCCATCAGGGACGGCTCGCCTGCCAGCAGGGCGACTTTGGCGCGGCGCGCGCCTGCCTCGCCGAATGCGGGGCACTTTGCCGCGAGTCAGGGGACCGGCTTGTCAGCACCTATGTGCTGGAATACGCGGGCAATCTCGCCAAAGCCCAGGACGCGCCGCGCAGAGCGGCCCGGCTTTATGCGGCGATGGAGGCACTGCGGGAGGAGATCGGCGTGCCGGTAGCCTCTGCTGATCGCCATGCCTACAGCGGCAACGTTGCCGCCGTGCGCGCAAGTCTGGGTGACGAGGCGTTCAAGGCTGCGTGGGCGGCGGGCTGGGCCATGCCATGGGAGCAGGCGGTGGAGTACGCGCTGTCTGAGAGGGAGTGAAGATCACCCCCGGCCCACTCAAATCTTAGTTCTGGGGGGGCAGGGACGGAAAGGCAGAGTCTCCCGGAAAGCGGTACAATGCTGGGAAGACCAATGCGGGAAGACCGACCAAGGAGAAAACCATGTGGCTTTATGCGGACACGGAAGGACTGATCAACACCGACCACATCGAGCAGGTGCAGCCAAGCGGCGACCCGATGACTCTGGCGATCACCCTGGCAAGCGGGCGGGAATTCTTTCTGGCATTCGACAGTGAGAAAAAGCGCGACCAGGTGATGATGGGGCTGATCGAAAAGCTGGCCGGGGTGCTCCTCTCCGACCTCTAGGGGGGACCTGGAAAAGCAACGTTGCATCTCCGGCCAAAAAAGGAAAAACCTGCCCCCGTGCCGAATCACCCCTCAAGATCAAATCATGAGGGGACGAGACACATGGCGGACATCGCGCATCGGTTTGAGACCAACCCGATTTTACGGCCTGCGGACGTGACGCCGAGCCGGCAGGGGCTGGAAGTGGAGTGTCTGCTAAACCCCGGCGCGTTCCGGTGGCGTGGCAAGACATGGCTGTTGCTGCGCGTGGCAGAGCGGCCCAAGCAGGTGGCGGGGCAGGTCTCGACTCCGATCCTCGACCCGAATGCGCCCGGCGGCATCGCCATCGTAGGCTACAGCCTGGACGACCCCGATGTGGTTTACAAGGACCCGCGCGTGTTCCAGTACCAGGGCAAGAGCTATTTGACGACCCTGTCGCACCTGCGGCTGGCATCCTCCGAGGATGGGGTCCATTTCCAGGTAGAGGACACGCCGACCCTGGTCGGGACGGGCGAGCTGGAGTCGTTCGGGATCGAGGACAGCCGCGTCTCGGAGATAGACGGCCGGTTCTACTTGACCTACACCGCCGTCTCGCCCTCAGGCATCGGGGTGGGGATGAGCAGCACGACCGATTGGGAGAACTTCACCGCCCACGGTATGATCATCTCCCCCTCCAACAAAGACTGCGCGCTGTTCCCCCAAAAGGTCGGTGGCGAGTACCTGTGCCTGCACCGACCCTCGAACCTCTACATCGGCGGGCCATATATCTGGCTGGGACGCTCCCCTGATCTCCTCCACTGGGGCGGCCATAAGTGCCTGATCTGGACTCGGCCGGGAATGTGGGACGGGGCGCGCATCGGGGCGGGAGCGGAGCCGATCCTGACCGAGCGGGGGTGGCTTGCAATCTACCATGGGGCGGATGAGACGCCGCGCTACTGCCTGGGCGCCCTGCTTCTGGACCGGGATGACCCAAGCAAGGTGCTGGCGCGCTCACGCGAGCAGATCATGGAGCCGTCGGCCCCCTATGAGCTGACCGGCTTCTTCGGCAACGTCGTCTTCACCAATGGTCATACGGTGGACGGCGACACGATCACCCTGTATTATGGTGCCTCGGATGAGGTGATCTGCGGCGCGACGCTGTCCATTCAGGAGATTTTGGAAACGCTGTAAAGATGGAGATGCCATGAAGATTACAAACTGCCGCGCCATCGTCACCTGCCCCGGACGTAACTATGTGCTGCTGAAGATAGAGACCGACGAGCCGGGGCTGTACGGTGTCGGGGACGCGACCCTGAACGGGCGCGAGCTGGCCGTAGCCTCCGCCTTGTCGGACCATCTGTTCCCACTTCTCATCGGGCGCGACCCCGACCGGATCGAGGACATCTGGCAGTCCTTGTTTCGCGGCACCTACTGGCGCGGCGGTCCCGTCCTGATGACGGCTCTTGCCGGCATTGACCTCGCGCTCTGGGACATCAAGGGCAAGCGGGCGGGCCTGCCGCTCTATTCGCTGCTCGGTGGCAAGACGCGCGAAGGGGCGCTGGCCTACACCCATGTCGGCGGGTCGGACTTCGCCCAGGTGGAAGGGGGCGTCCGGGCGGCGATGGCGCGCGGCTTCAAGGTCGTCCGCGTACAGGTCGCCATCCCCGGCAACCGGGGCACCTACGGGACGCAGACGCCGGACCCCCAGGCCGGGGCCGTCGAGGAGGGGCTGCCCGAAGTCGAAACCTGGGAGCCAGGCCCCTACCTGCGGACCATCCCCAAGCTGTTCGAGCACCTGCGCGCCGCAGTCGGTGAGGAGGTCGAGCTGATCCACGATGTCCACGAGCGGCTGAATCCCGTTCAGGCTGCGCGCCTGGCGAAAGAGTTAGAGCCATACCATCTGTTCTTCCTGGAAGACCCCCTGCGGCCCGAGCACAAAGAGAGCTTCCGCCTCGTCCGGGCAGCCAGCACGACCCCGCTGGCGATGGGGGAATTGTTCCACACGCGCTGGGACTGCCTGCCCTTGCTGACGGAGCAGCTTATTGACTTCATCCGCTGCGACATCGGGCACTGTGGGGGCATCACCGAAGCGCGCAAGATCGCGGTCCTGGCCGAGACCTACTCGATCCAGACCGCCTGGCACGGGCCGGGCGACATCGCGCCCATCACGCACTCGGCTAATGTCCACCTGGATGTGGCGATCCCAAACTTCGGCGTTCAAGAAATGGTGTTCTTCCCCGAGATCGTCCACGAAGTCATCCCCGGTGCCCCCGTCTACCGCGACGGGGCGCTCTGGCCGAACGAGGCGCCGGGCCTGGGCTGCGACATCAACGAGGTCGCGGCGGCGAAATATCCGTACAAGCGGGCCTACCTGCCCACGACCCGGCGGGCGGATGGCAGCGTGCATGACTGGTGATACGAATCGGTGATACGATCAGTGAGAGGAGTTCGATGATGGCGATTTTTACAGCCGAGGACCATGCCTTTTTCCGCGACAATGGCTACGTCGTCGCCCGCGATGTCGTGCCGACCGAGAACCTGCGCGCGACCGTCGCGATGATCTGGGAGTTTCTGGGGATGGACCCTTCCGACCCCGA
>JANLUQ010000472.1:0-1543 GCA_031363565.1 Armatimonadota bacterium
GATATAACGCTGCGGCTGGTGTGAATTCGCTCGCAATACTGGCTCATCTGCAGCCTCGGTGCAGGTCGTTGTCATGCTGCACGGATCATGCGCGCCCTGAGCAGGTCGAGCTTTGCTCGCCCGTAGCCCTGGCGCTTAACCAGCTTCAAGCGGGTGACCTGCCCCTCGACTTGGCCGCTGCTCCAGGGCAGCGTCAGGGCTGCGCGCACGGCCTGCTCGTCCTGGCGCAGGCCGGCAGCGAAGCCGTGCAACTCGCCACGTTCGGCGTCGGTCAGCCAGGGCGTGAGGGCATCGGCAGTATGGGCGCGGACCAGGGCGGCGAAACGCTGGGCAAGGTCGCGAACCGTGGCCAGCGCGGGCGACAGCGCGAGCAGCCGCTCGACATAGGCGCGGTCCGGCTCCGCCAGCGGCGCCATGTCAGCCGTGAGCATCCGGGCCACCCGCCTCGCCGTGTATGCCGTGGGCCGAGCAGAGGGCTGCATGGCTGGGACGTCTGCTGGTCTGGGCTGTCGCTCTGGTTCCGCCAGCCGCTGCCGGTTGGCCCACTCGGCGACGACCCGCATCCCGCCTCCGAACCCGGCATCGCGCAGGTCGCGCCAGAGTTGGGCGCCGTTGCGGCAGCCCTCTGTCCAGCACCGTTCCAGCACCGCCCGCCAGGGGTCGAGCGAGTGCGTCCGTGGCCGGTGCAGCTCGGGCTGCTCGCCTCGTGCCCAGCGTCGCACCGTGTTGCGCGACAGCGCCAGATCGCGGGCGATGTGGCGGATTGGACCGCCCTGTCGGTGCAGCCGCATCACCTCGCCATGCACCTGCACACGCCGCTGCCATCCCTCGTACTGCAGTCGCTGCGCGCTGGTCATCGGCGGCGGTGCGTTCGGGTCCGCCGCGGGCGGCACGGTCATTGATGCGGCGACAGGAGCGCTGGAGGCGGGCTGGCCCGCAGCCCGGAGGGCGGGCATGTTCCGCTTCACCGCCTCAAGAACCGCAGCGCTGCAGTTCTCCAGCAGGTGCCAGCGGTCCGCGACATGGACGGCATCGGGCGCACCGCGCCGGCCGCCATCGGCGTAGCTCGCGCCACGGTCGCGGGCGATTACCTCGACGCCAGGGTGAGCGCGCAACCATTCTGCAAAGCTGTCTGCCTCGCGGTCGGGCAGCAGGTCGATGACGGCATGGCGTTCCAGATCGACCAGGACCGTGCCGTAGCGCCGGCCGCGGCGCCAGGCCCAGTCGTCAACCCCGAGCACGCGCGGTGCTGGGCGTCGCAGGCGCGCCACGACGAACGAGGCGGAGCAGGGTGGCGCCGCTCACGGGCGTGCCGATCCGCTCGGCCAGGCGCGCGCCGGCCTTGCCGCCGAGCGCGAGGCCGATATGGTGCTGCAGGTTGCCCAGACGTGCCGTCCGTTGTGCATGGGTCCCGGCAACAGTGGGCATGCGTTCAGCGAAGATGCGGTGCGCGCAGCCAGACCGCCCGCAGCGCAGCCGGCGCACCTGCACCTCGATCTGCACGCGGCGGCCTTGCCAAGGCAGATCCGCCAGCCGGCGGGGG
>JANLUQ010000517.1:0-2736 GCA_031363565.1 Armatimonadota bacterium
CAGGCCCCCAAGAAGAGGTACCCTGGCACCTTTCACCCACCCTTCCCTCCGAGGGAGGGGGCGCGACTTGTCGCGGGGGTAGGACCCGCCAGCTTGTGCAGGTCGGCGGAGACGTTCAGCAGGGCGCGGCCTTGATGGTAGGCTTCCGTCCAGCCGTCGCTCTTGGCGCAGCCTGGGATGGCCGCCCCCTCGCGCGTGACGGTGGCGTACCAGCCGCCCCGCGCTGCGTCTACCTGGTGCGCCTGGATGAACTCCCACTGACGGTTAAACGCAGCCCAGTAGCGCGGCGTTTCTTTGCCGTAGCGCGCGTGCATCAGCAGCAGGGCGTTCAGGCCCTCGGCCTGTACCCACCAGATCTTGTCCGTCGTGTACGGGGCCGTGCCGAAGACCGAGCCGGCGTCGAAGAAGCCGCCGTTGTCGGCGTCGAAGCCGAAGTCTAGGGCGTGGTCCACGATACGCCGGGCCAGATGCCAGGTGCGGGCGTCTTCGGGCCGGCCCAGCACGGCGGAGGCTTCGGTCAGCAGGTAGGCCGTCTCGACATCGTGGCCGAACGAGTCGTGGTCCGGCAGCGGCTTCCAGTCCGGCGTGAACTGGTAGTTCAGGCAGCCGACGGACTCGACCGCGACCTTGTCACGGATGAGGGCAAACATCTCTTCCAGCCGCGCCCGCAGGCCCGCGTCGGGCCAGACTTGATATAACGCCGACAGCGACTCCAGCAGGTGGATGTGCGTATTCATCGTCTTGAAGCCGTAGCGCGTCCCGATCTCGTCACTCGGCTGGGCGGCGTCGGTGATCGTCAGGATCGGTTTCCCCGTCCGCGTCAGGGCTTCATAATAGCCGCCATTCTTGGCATCGTGCGCGTGCGCGTCCAGCCAGAGGTAGGCGCGCTTGGCGAAGTCCAGGGCCTTGGCGTCGTGCGTTGCCTGGTACTCGCCGCAGGCGGCGTAGATGGCGAAGGAGATGCCATAGGCGTGCTTCTCGCCGCCCCGCACGGGGACGCCCTTGTCTCCCAGCCCCCAGAAAAGCCCACCGTCTTGTTTGTCTGTCATCTGGTTCGCCAGGAAGTCCAGGCCGTGCCGTGCGTCTGCCTTGTAGACCTCCGCCTGGGCCGGGTAGCGCATGGCGGCCTGTGCGGCCACCCATGTCAATCGCGACTGGTAGACGATGGCCTTGTCATTCGTGGCCCCGCGCATCCAGTCCTCGGAATAGTTTTGGTAGAAGCCGCCGGAGGGGTCCAGGGCGCGCGGGAACCACTGCGCCAGCACCTGCTTTTGAAGGTTGTCCTCGACCTCGCCCGCCAGTTTCCGGTAAGTGGCCGCATCGGCGGGTGGCGGCGGTGTTGGGACGGGCGGCGGGTCGGCGGCGCGGGCGACGCCGAGCACGGAGGCGAGGGCAAGGGTGCAGACGAAGAGGCGCGGCAATGCGCCGTGAAAGATGTTCATAGGGTGATTATACCTTCTGGAACATAAGCGATTGGCCTTGGAGTGCAACCTGACCCAAAGTGTCCTGGCGCTAAACCGCCGGTCTACACGGAGGGACCGCCCGCTTCGGGGCTTCGGAGGATGTGCCTCGGTTGACGCCTTTCCGGGTATCGTAGGGGCGCTGCTTGCCGCGCCCTCTGTTTCTTGCCGCGCCCTCTTTCCGAGCGATGAAGGCGCGCAGATCTATCAAGGAGGGCGCGGCAAGCGGCGCCCCTACAACACGATCCGAAGCCCCAGATGGCTGCTTTGGCTCACGACACCGCCTCTAGATAGGGCCGCATGACCACGCTCATGTGATCCACGGCGGCGTAGTGCCAGAGTTCATCCAGCGTCGCCCGACGCTCACGGCGGCACTCGCGCAGGGATTCCATGGCAATCTCCAGGCCGATCTTGTTGCGATATCGAAAGCAATCGGCCACGGTCTTAGCAATGCCATAGACACGCACCAGGCCGTCGTCCGTCTGATGTTCCTCCACGCCCTCCGACAGAGGCAGGCCCGAGAACCGAACGATACGCAGAGGCGGATAGTCAAAGCGAGGTCGGTGTGCCTTGTTGGGAATCGCCAGCCAGACCTGATGCGGGCTTTGTGTGCCTAGGGCGTGAAAGCTCAAGGCGGACAGCAGGCAGATCGTCCCCTGGGGGACACGCTTGCAGGCTTCCGCATAGGACGAGAACTGCGTGGCCTCCGCTTCCGCAAGAACATAAACCCCGCGCCCCAGCCGCACCAACTGTCCGCTCTCATGGAGGCGCTGGAGGTACATGCGCGGGATGCCATACCTTGCCAAGTCCCGAGGCCGTATCATGCCCTGCTCTCGCGCCAGTTGGATTATCTGATTTTCTTCTTTGTCCTGCATTTCTGCTGTTACATAATCTCGGTAGCCATAACTAATTACCTAGATTATGCAACAAAAAATCAAGGGGGTCAACCTCTTCACTGATGTTACGCACGGGCTGTGACCGGGCCGTAAACGACCCGTCTGGGGGGCGAGGCGCCGACCGCGGAGCCACTGCCCCTCGTAGGAACGGAGCGGGGTAAACACCCGACCCTGCGGGCGGGAGAGAATTCCCGTTTTAATCTTGCCGGTCGCAGACCGGTTGGCCGCAGGCCCTCAGACCTGCCGTTCACGGCCCGGTCACAGCCCGTGCGTAACATCAGTGAAGAGGTTGACCCCCTTGATTTTTTGTTGCATAATCTAGGTAATTACGCTTGATGTGAAATGAAAGCCCGTCGTCGCGTCGAAAGAGGAACCGAAGG
>JANLUQ010000528.1:0-14226 GCA_031363565.1 Armatimonadota bacterium
CGAAATGCGTTTGGAACATTTCCAGCTACTCCTGCATGATCGGCAGCCCGAAGGCGCGGGGCCTTGCTTGTCAAGCAGCCATCAGAGCCTGCTCGATATTTAGTGGCAGTTCCAGCCGGATGAAATACTCAGCGGGATAAAGATAATCCTCGCCCGACTCGTCTACGACGCGCATGAACCCTGCTTCGTTCTCTGCCGCAGGCAGGACGGCGTAAGCCCGGCGGAGTTCTAAATCGTCGTCGCCTTTGTGTATGCAAAGGGCGAAATGCGTTTGGAACATTTCCAGCTACTCCTGCATGATCGGCAGCCCGAAGGCGCGGAGCCATTCTTGCAGCTTGGCGACGCGGGCGATTTGGTCGGTCGGGATGGCGATGGGGCGGCCCCGCGCGTCGAGTACCAGGCCGACGACGCCGCCCTCCACGGTGATGATGCGGGACTTGCCTCGGCCCGCGCCTACGTCGAAGCCTTTGGCGGGCGTGATGGTCGCCTCGTCGGTCTCGCCGTCACTCATCGGCAGGACGCGGATCTGGCCGAAGGGGACGACCTCGGTTTTGCCGTTCTTGAACGAGACGGTCAGACACGGGTCGCCGTCCTTGGCCGTCCCGATGGGGGCGATGGCATGGCCCAGCTTGATGAGGCAGTCGCGCTCGAAAACCTGGGTGGCGGCTTCGGGGAGGATGGTGGACAGGACGCCGAGCTGAGGCATCATGAAGATCGAGTCCACGGCCAGCATGGTGACGCCTTCGGGGGAGTAGGCGTCGAGCATCATCAGGGCGGACTGGGCGCGGTGGGGGGCGTGGGACAGGACGCCGCCCGACCCGACGATCATGTCCAGCTTCAGCATGTCCACCGTCGTCTTGCCGGTGGCTTTGTCGAGTTCCATGCCCGCCTCGGTTTGGCCGCCTTTCAGTCCGCGCGCGAGCGACTTGTGGTGGTCGAAGGCTAGGCGCAGGGCCTCGCGGGCGACGGCCTGCTCGATCTGCAAGTCTTTGAGCGTCTGCGGAATGGTCGTCGGGCGGATCATTTTGTTGCGAAGCTGGTTGCGGAGGTAGGCGTCATCGGCCTCGAAGGGTATCCAGCGGGCGATGGCGGGCAGGCCGGCCTCGGTGAGCACGTTGCAGATGGAGTAGGACATGCCGAGGTTGGCGGACACGGTGCGGACGAAATTGCCGTTGAAGACCGAGAAGACGTCCGTGGTCGCCCCGCCGATGTCCACGCCAAGCACGTTGATGTTTCGCTCCCGCGCGATCGTCTCCATGATCTTTCCGACGGCGTTGGGGGTGGACATGATGCCGGACGAGGTCCAGGTCATCAGCTTCGCGTAGCCGGGTGCCTGCTGCATAACATGTTCCAGGAACAGCTCGTGGATCGCCTCGCGCGCTGGGCCGAGGTTCTCGCGGTCCAGGGTCGGACGCAGGTTCGCCACTTCGCGCAGGTCCACCACGGTTCCGATGATCTCCTCGACCGGCTTGTAGGCCTCGACGTTGCCGGCATAGATGATCGGCAGCTTCAGGCCCAGGCCCAGGCGCGGCTTGGGGTCGGCGGAGCGCAGCATTTCGGCCATCTCGGTCAGGTGCGTCACCGTCCCGCCGTCGGTGCCGCCCGACATCAGGATCATATCGGGGCGCAGGGCGCGGATGCGCTCGACCTTCTGATACTCTTTCCGCCCATCATCCACGGCGATGACGTCCATGATGATCGCGCCCGCGCCCAGGGCTGCCCGCTGGGCCGACTCGGCGCTCATGGCCTTGACGACGCCCGCAACGGTCATTTGCAGGCCGCCGCCCGCCGAGGACGTGCTGAGGTACAAATCCACGCCGCTGCCGTCGGGCCGCTTGGGCGTGATGACCTTGCCGTCTTCATCCAAAATTGTGTAGCCGGAGAGTTCTTGGATCTCGCGGGCGGCATTGGAGACGCCCACGGTCACATCGTCAAAGGGCGCTTCCACCGTGGTGGGGGCCTCACCGCGCGTGGTCTGGCGGTAGATATCGCCCTGCCGCTCGATGAGGATAGCTTTGGTGGTCGTGCTGCCGCAGTCGGTCGCGAGGATGGTCTGGATATTGCTGCTATCAGGCATCAGTCAGGGTTCCTGTCATCTAGGTGTGGATAATCAATGCCGTACGCGTTAATTCCACGAAATCGTTATCACTGAGGGCTACGACAATGGCATTAAGATTTGGAAGAATTTGTGCTTCCAGTTCAGCGTTCATGATGTTGCCGGTCGAGATAAGCAGCAGCTTTTCGGGACGGTGAGCCAGCAAAAACGAGTCCACAAAGTCTGCATCTTTGGTAATTACGACGCACTGCTCGTCTTTGGCGACACGGAGGATTGCGCTGTCAGAGGTATGGTTCGCCTCCGGCAGATCAAGAGTGTGGACGGCATCAAGCCCAGCCTCACGAAGCCACCGGACAATCCGGCGTGGCAGTTGTGCGTCCACTAAGAACTTCATGCGGCAAGAATCTCGACACGCTTGACTTGGCTCAACCGTTTGGCGTAGCTTAACGCCGCAAAGATGTCCTCGCGCTCTAAGTCTTCGTAATCCGCAAGGATTTCATCGTTACTCATACCCGCACTGAGCAATTCTAGAATTGTTTCTACTGGATAGCGCAGCCCTCGAATCGTCGGCTTGCCATGGCAAATCGCTGGGTCAATGGTGATGCGTTCTGTCATCTTGTCTAGTCCTTAACGAAACTGGCGAATTTGTGCGCCAATTAATTGTAGCATATCCGCACCTTCTTGGGTACAAAAAGCCGGAACCCTAGCGATTAGACTGGTGTTACGGTGCTATGCCTATTTTAGAGACTCCCCCTGACTCAGTTCAAGAGGTCTTGCGCGCGCCCCGGCGTGATGACAACGCGCAAGCGTACACACCGGAGCCGCGCCTCTCGATGCCCGCCGATGTCCTGCCGGACGGGCGGTACGGCGAGCGCTGGCTGATCGTGGACCAGACCCATCTGCGTGTCCTGACCTCGCAGCAGGATGGCCCGGCCTGCGTGGACCTGGATACGCCCCTGAGCGAGATCAAGGAAGTGCGCGCCGAGACTTTGGTCGGCAGCGGTGTCCTGCGGCTCGTGCGTCGGGATGGGCAGGTCGTGGAGGCCGTGCGCTACACGCTGGCTGCCGCGCCCGCGTTTGTGACGGCGGCGCGCATCCTGGAATCCTGGCTGAAGGAAGAAGAGCCGTCCGACTCGCTTTACGCCGAGTTCGATAAGCAAAAGAAGAACTGCGGCAAGTGCGGCGATCCGCTGCCGGAAGACACCAATGTCTGCCCGAAGTGTGTAGACCGCAAGGCCGTGCTGATGCGGCTGCTGTCTTACGCGATGCCCTACAAGACCCGCGTTATCCTCGTCACAGTTCTCATGCTGGCGGGCACGGCGATCAGCCTGCTGCCGCCGATCCTCAACAAGCGCCTCGTTGATGACGTGCTGATCCCGCACCGCCACCTGTCCTGGATCGGGCTGATCGTGCTGTCCTTGATCGGGGCGAACGTGCTGGGCATCGCTGTCAGTGTTTGGCGCGGGCGGATCGTCGTCTGGATGTCCAACCATATGGTCCATACCATCCGGGTGCAGGCCTATGACCGGCTGCAATCCCTGTCGCTTGGCTATTATGACAAGCGTCAAACGGGGTCACTGATGTCGCGCGTGACCCAGGATGTGGGCGAGCTTCAGGACTTTTTGGTCCAGGGCATCACATTCTTCCTGGTCAACACTTTGATCATCGTCGGAATTCTGGTCGCCCTGCTGGTCTACGACTGGAAATTGACCCTGCTCGTGCTGATCCCTGTGCCGCTGACCGTCATCGCCACGCGGATGATCTGGCGGCTGCTGCGGACACGCTGGCAGCGGCTCTGGCACCTGCGCGGCAACCTTTCGGCCAGCATCAACGCCGCCATTTCGGGTGTGCGCGTCGTGAAGGCATTCGCACAGGAGGCGCGGGAGGCGACCCGGTTCCGTGCCAAGTCACGCGCCTTGTTCGAAGCGAATGTCGTGGTGCAGCAGGCCTGGAACACCTACTTCCCGGTCCTCTCGTTCCTGACGACATTGGGCGTCTTCATCATCTGGTTCTATGGGGGCCGCGAGGTCTTTGCCAATTCCACCAACTCGGCGCACGCTATGACTTTAGGGACGCTGACGCTGTTCATCAGCTACATCGGAATGCTGATGGGACCGTTGCAGCAGATGACCCAGATCGCCGACTGGCTTTCGCGGTCTACGGCCAGTGCGGAGCGCGTCTTCGAAGTGATTGACGCCGAGCCGGAGATCGCCGATACCCCTGATGCGGTCGCCATGCCGCGCATCGAGGGCCATGTCGAGATGAAGGGCGTCCGGTTCTCCTATGACAAGAATCAGAGCATCCTGGAGGACGTCTCTATTGATGTCCAGCCAGGCGAGATGATCGGCCTGGTCGGCCACTCAGGAGCGGGCAAGAGCACCATCATCAACCTGCTGTCGCGCTTCTATGACGTGAAAGACGGCCAGATTCTCATTGACGGCGTGGACATCCGAAAGATCAAGACGGACGACCTGCGCCGCCAGATCGGCGTCGTGCTGCAGGAGCCGTTCCTGTTCCCCGGTACAATCAGCGACAACATCGCCTATGCCAAGCCGGACGCCTCGCCCGAGGAAATCATGCAGGCCGCCAAGGCCGCCAACGCCCACGATTTCGTCATGCGCTTCCCCGATGGCTATGACACCTATGTCGGCGAGCGCGGCGCGCGGCTCTCGGGCGGCGAGCGGCAGCGGCTCTCCATCGCCCGCGCCATCCTGCACAACCCGCGCATTCTGATTCTGGATGAGGCCACCGCATCGGTAGACACTGAAACCGAGAAGCAGATCCAGGAAGCCATGTCCCGCCTGATTGAAGGCCGGACGACGTTTGCCATCGCGCACCGCCTGTCCACCCTGCGGAACGCCAGCCGCCTGATGGTGATGGAGAAGGGCAAACTGGTTGAGCTGGGGACGCATGATGAGCTGTTGAACATGCCCGAGGGAGTCTTCCGCCGCTTGGTCAACATGCAGCAGGACGTCAACAAGCTCCGGGAGAACTTGATGGAGGTATAGATGCCCCGTCAGCCGACTAGAAAGCGACGACTCATGGACCCCGCCGTTCAAACGAATACTCTGGACACATCCAGCCTTGCCCCCTGGGTACAAGATCTATACAAGGATGTCATCCTGCCCCGCCGCCGGTCCGCCGCAACCCACCCGTTTACGCAGGCTATCCGGGCCGGACAGGTGGAAAAGAGCGCGCTCGTGGCCTACTTCCAGGGGATGTACTGGCACGTCACACGGGCGGGCCATCTCTTCGGCGGCTTCTTCGCCCGGCGTCCTGCCGAGGTCGCGACGTTCCTCGCGGGCCGGGCCGAAGACGGCCACTCGCCGGAGGAGGAGACGCGCCTGCAAAAGAGCAGCCTCGGCGCTTTGATCACGGCCCTCGGCGGCGACCTGGAAGGGTTCGAGGCGGGGCTGGCCGACTATGTGCCGCCGCAGGAGTGGTTCCTGCACGAGACGCAGCTTCGGTCGGCCATCTTCTCCGCTGACTTCCCCTGGCAGATCGGTGCATCGGCGATCAATGCCGGTACGGAGGGCATCGTGCCCTGGATGTGCGGGCCGCTGGCGGACGCGCTGGAGGAGGGCTACGGTATCCATGGTCTTGCTTTGGAGTGGCTGCATCAGCGCATCACGCCAGAGGAAATCCAGCACGGCGACAACGGGTTCTTGATCCTGTCGCACTTCGTTGACGCCAATGACAGTGATTTGGTCGCGAATTGCGGCCTCTATGCGGACAAGCTCTCCCTGTCTATGAGCCAGGGCCTCCTGAATGGCGGCCTGCGCCTGCACCAGGCCTCGGAAGGGAATTAGGGGAGGGAATTATCTATGCCGGAAACCGAAGAGATCAACCCGTTTGCCGTGCGTTTCCTGGAGGCGGGGACATTGCGACTGTTCCGGACGCACCCCGAGGATGCCACTGTCCGTCTAACCATCGAAGGGGACCGGTCCTGGCGCGAGGTGCGGATCGCCCGCGCATTCCCGTTCTCGGACCCGGACCGCTACATCGGCCTGCGCGACGGCGACGACAAGGACATCGGCATCCTGACGACCTTGGATGGGCTGGACGAGCGTTCGCATACCATCATTAAGGAAGAGCTGGAACGCCGCTACTTCACCCCTCGTATCGAGCGCGTGCTGAAAGTAGAGGAAGAGTTCGGCGTGGTGACGTGGGAGGTGGAAACGGACCGAGGCCCACGCCGGTTCCTGGTCCGGGACCTGCGCGACAGCACCTTTCCACTGGGGGCAAACCGCCTGATGATGACGGACACCGACGGCAATCGGTACGAGTTCCCAGACGTCAGCGCGGTAGGAGCAAAGGCAATGACGGTGCTCTCGAAGGTGCTGTAGAGCCGGAGCTATGCGAAAGGCAGGCAAAGGAAGAGGGCGGGGAAACCCCACCCCTACACGGTCAATGTGTAGGGGAGAGGTCTCCTCGCCCTTTTATTGTCTGTCGTCCGCTGCTCTACACCGAGCGGCGGCCCGTCAGGAACTGGTAGAGGAACACGATCACGGCGATCACGAGCAGGGCATGAATGATCGGGCTGGCGACGTGGGCGAACAAAAATCCGATGATCCACATGATCACCAGCACGGCTCCAATGATATATAACAAATTTCCCATTGCGCTTTGTCTCCTTAGCTTAGTAGCATCATCATTCCCAATTATTATTGAACTAAACCATTCAGATCGGTGGTTCCTTGTAGGATTAGACGGCCATGTTCGATTCCCGCACCCGTAATTGTCAGTGGGGCCTTCAAGCCGACAAGACTGATGACCGGGTTTATCGTGTCCACCGCCAGGTTCACAAGGCCTGCTGGGAGGGGGACGACGCCGATCTGGGCATCCTGCGTCACGAAATCCAGGCGGCTGGAGTCGGCTGCATTGGGCGCGAACGTCCCCGCAAGCGCCGCCGTGGTTTGCAGGCCAAGGAAGGTCACCGGCACCCGCGCCTCGACAGCGCTGTCCTGCAAAGTCACCACCAGACCAGGCAGAAGCGGCTTGGACTGGGCTAAATAACGCGCCAGGTGCTCCTGGTCCATCGTCGCCGTGAACCGTGTCCGTCCGACATGGGACAGGCGGCGCGTCTTCGTATCGAACGAGACATCCTCGGCATCCGCATTCAAGGTATCTAAGGTGATCTTGGGGGAAAGCTGCACGTCCCGGCCCTGGATGTGGACGCCCCGCGCCCGCCCGCGTGCAAGGGCGAACGGGTCGCCGTCTACCTGCACGTCGTAGTGGGCGGCAGGCCCTAGGACAGAGGGCAGGGCATCGGCGATCTTGTGGGCGGCAGTCTCCTGGACCGGATGGCCGCAGCTCCAGAGGGCTGCGCTGAGGGGCAGCAGGGCGAGGAGGCTAGACGCTTGTCGCAGGAGTTTTCGGATCATAGGTGTTGAGGACGATGACGCTGTCCGCGCCGATGGTCCGAACTTGGGAAAGGGGAAGCTGCGGCTTGCCGTGCAGGGCATTATCCAGCAGGCCCGTCGCGAGCAGCAGGTAGGGAACGCGCAAGGCGTCGGTGTCTACAGCGACATCGGCCACTTTGCCAAGAATGGTCCCCCCCTGGTTCAAGACCGGGCGGCCTTCGAGCGGCTTGGCGATGATCTCCTCGGCGCCCGTCGGCGCGGTCTCGGTCAAAGCCTCCTCGCTGGTGATTGTCAGTGCGTCGGTGCCTAAGCCCTGAACCTGAGCGGCCGCCAGGAACCTGGGCTTGGAGAACATGCCGCCTCGGTCCACCAGAAACCCGATTACCTGACCTGTCGCGGCCTGGAAAATGACATCGGCGACGCGCCCCAGCCGCTCCCCACCGGTCAGTGTCACGACTGCAAGCCCCGCGAGTTCTCGCCCCGTTTTCACTGCCATCGGCGTCTGCTACTCCTCGTCGTTTTCATTCATGACACTTTACCCGGCGCCTTGCACCGGCAAACGTGCGGCTTACCCCTGCTTGTCCGGGAAGATATCCGCCATCTCTCCCGCTGTGGTCAGCCGTGCCAGCCGGATCTCATACAACTCCAGGCCGACCGCAGCGGCGACCAGAACCAGTCCGGCCAGCAGCATCACGACACTGAGTGGACCGATGCGCGCGGTGCGCGCGGACAGTAGGACAGCGACTACGGTCACGATAAAGGACAGCAAGGCCAGCGACAGCAACGTGCTGGCCCCCCACAAGGCATTGATTCGCCGGTGAAAGAGGGGAAGCTGCTGCCTGAGACTGGCCCGGCGCTCCGCCTTCGTCCCCTCGGCGCGGTACTCCGCCGTCAGCTTCCGCATCTGGTCGGCGATGCCGCTGTATTTGGAGGTGTACCCGGACAGCAGGATCGCCGTCGTCGTGATGAGTGCGGCGGGACCGACGGCGTTCCCGATGGTGCTGATGACGGTGGGCGCCTGTGCGAGTGTTTGGGGCATGGGATCAGCCTTTGGGTTTGATTGTCAAGATCGCTACATCGGGTGGGCAGTATAAGCCGAGCCGAGCGTCGCCATGGCCCCGGCCACCGCCGTCTTCAGGAAGCGCCGCCGGGCGGGGAAGATCGGCCTGGTCGGTTTTCTCATCAGCTAGGCGACGCTCCTTTCCGTGCCCGTCTGCTCCGCGCCCGTCTGCGGGGTGGGGGTGATGCCTTCCGCCATTTCCCGCCGACGGGTCAGGGCGAACAGAAAGCAGAGGCTCATCACCAGGCCGGCGCACCAGTAGGGCGCGGTCTGGCCGACATGCTTGTAGAGGTAGCCCGCCGTGGCGGGGCCGGTCGCGCGGGCAAGGCTGTCGAACGAGGCGGACAAGCCCAGGGCTGCCCCCTGCGCGGTTGCCTTGCGGGAGACGAGAGACCGCAGGGAGGGACCATTCAGGCCGCTGCCCACGGCGATCGGGAGCATTGGGCCGACTAGCAGCAGTGTCAGGATCGGGGCGAACGGGAACGCCAAAAAGCCCAATGCCATCAGGCCGATGCCGACGACGACCAGGTTTGGCTCGCCAAAGCGCTTCACCAGACGCCGGATCAGGAAGCCCTGGATAATGACGATCAGGACGCCGATGTAGGCGAAGACGTAGCCCGCCACGGCGATGCTGTTTGCGAAGTGGAAGTGCTGTTTCAGGTAGACCGTGAACGTGCCTTCCAGGTTGGCGAAAGCGAACGTCACGGCGAACGTCAGCAGGTACAGGAATCCCATCGGGCCGCGCACCGCCTGCGTCATCAGGCCGAGCCGGGATGTGAGAGTCGCCGAGGGGCTGCCCGCCGCTTGGGGCACACGCGACGGCTCGGGCAGATAACGGGCGATATAGACTAGGTTCGCCAGTGCAAGGCCTGCCGAGAAGTACAGGGGCCAGGCGAGGTGATGCTGACCGATCAGCCCGCCGACAGCGGGGCCGATGACGAAGCCGAACCCAAAGGCCGCGCCGATATAGCCCAGCCCCATCGCGCGCAGGTGCGGCGGCGTGATGTCGGCGGCATAGGCCTGTGCGACTGCCAGAGACGCCGAGGAGAAGATGCCGGCCAGTATCCGGGCGGCGAACTGCCCGTAGATATTGTGCGTGGAGAGGCCGAAGAGCGTGTAGAAGACGGCATCGCCGACCAGTGACCCGATCAAGATCGGCTTGCGCCCGATGCGGTCCGAGAGACTTCCCCAAAAAGGCGCGAATAGGAACTGCATCAGGGCATAGCTCGCCCCAAGCCAGCCGCCGTACTCGCCGATGCGCGGGTCCTGCGGATTGGTCAGGTGCATCCCGCTCTGCACGTAGTCGGGGATCAAAGGAAGAATGACGCTGAAGCCGAGGATGTTGATCATAACCGCCAGGGCCAGCAGGGCGAGCATGAGGTGCATCTGGCGATCTTCGGGACTAAGCGCCTTCTTGGGTTCGGCCATCTAGAATCTAATTCTCCGTCAAAATCGCGGGTCTAAAGTCTCCTCTTAGTATACCCCAGCGCGAGTGCGTGAGCGCGCCGCACGAATTCGTAAAATAATCGACCAGCCAAGCTCAGAATGAAGGAATCCAGGGAAGCCGCGCGGAATGTGTTCTTGTTGCTCTTATAGTATTCCCCGGCGCTGTACTACCGGGACGTCCGGCTCGACCCGTCTTGGCTGTGTTTCTATCCAAGACGGTCGCTCTGCCTTTCTCTGGAGAGAAGGAGTCCTGACCCATGCCCGCACGCGACACCGGGGAGACAGCAGCCGTCTCTCCCTCCATCACATCTGTCGACCCCCTGCCAGCTCGTCCTTCCTGGGAGGCCGCCCCGCCCCGTGCGGCGGCCCGTCCCGTCCCAGCGGAAGCGTCGAAGCTTTATTATGCCGCTGCGCCCCTGCCTGTTCCCATTGCCCCGCCGCCTCCGGCCCCGGCTTCTCAAATGGAGTCTGTGCAGTACGACCTCGCAGGCAATCCCCTGCCTGCCTCCGGGGCTTCCTTCCAAGCCCCGCCCAGACAAGCCAGCTACCCGTCTGCCCAGGCTGCTGGTGCGGCGGGCGTCTGGCCCCCACAGCCGATGCTGCCCTATGGGTCGCCCGGAGGGTGGCAGGCCGCTGAGAACGGGACGGACCGCGTCGCACGGCTGAGGTGGAACTGGGGCGCGTTCCTGGTCCCTTTCTGGTGGTGCTGTTTCAACGGTCAGAAAAACCTCGCCTGGGCAGTCTTCGCGGTAAATGCAGCCGGCCGCTTCGTCCCCGCGCCACTCAGTTATGCCCTCCTCGTGGTGGACCTCGGCATCCGCATCTACCTTGGCCTGACGGGACATCGGCTCGCCTGGGCCGGCGGGCGCGCGATGGGAGATTACGACGGCTTCATCCGCACGCAGCAGGCTTGGACGATCTGGGGCTTCGTCGGCACCATCCTACTCATTATCGGGCTGGCTATTCTCTTCTCGACAGTGGCCGGGTTTGCCGGCTCCTACGGCGGGGGCTTTAGTCACGCCGCCCCCCGCGGCCCCGCCCCGTTCCCCCAAGGAGGCAACTGATGGCACAAGCTGATATTCCCCCGAATGAGCAAGGGAACGAGGACAATCGGTACGATCTTGCTGGGAACCTGCTGCCGCCCAAACCGAAGGCCGCACCCGCCCTCAGCCCCGCCCCCGCATTGCAGGGCGGGTTCCTGGCCACCCCTTCCTTCGCCCCGCCGCCCGCCTATGCCCCGCCGCCCGGCTTCATGCCCCCACCGGGTCTGACGCCCACCGTCAAGTCTGCACCGTCCGGGCCGGCCCTCTACGGCGGGCTGGTCCTCACCGCCCTCGTGCTGGTCGGCCTCATCTTCCTCATCCGTGCGCTGCGGCCCGTCATCGTGACCGCGCCGGCGGCCTACAAGACCTACACGGCCATTGACAACACATTCTCCTGCGACCGGCCCGTCGGCTGGAAGATGCACGAGACCGGGGCGACGAGTGGCGCTCTGGCAACGGTGACATTCGCGAAAGCCCATGTGCGCGTCCGCGTGGTCTCCGACGCGATCGGGTCCCTGATGGCGGATGGCATGACGAGCAGCAACGCCTCCGTGGAAGCCATCCCTGGAATGCCCCCGCCGCCCCCGCCCAAACCCGCCGTCGAGAAGCTGCATGAGATGGACAAGTCGCAGCTCGCGGATAGCCTGCCGGGCTACAAGGAGGGCGAGATGCAGAAGCTGGAATCGCGCGTCGGCGACGCCCGCGTGTCCGAGTGGACGGCGGACGACGGCAAGATGCACGGCTACCGGGTGACGATGCTGGGCAACCAGCGCGAGATGACCGTCATCTGCATCTCGCCGGAGCGTAACTGGGCTGTCCTCAAGCCCGCCTTTCAGCGCATGATCACGAGCGTGGTTCCCGGCAACGGGTGAGGCTCCAGAACGCTCCTCCATTGGCACAGGACGTGAAAGTCCAGAGGCGAAACCGTGCCACAAGTCGCCACGGATTGAAATCCGAGGCTCTGAAGTACCCCGTGTCCAGGGGACGCAAGACAAGGGCAAGAAAGATTGCTGTGGCATTTTCCTCTGCTGTCCCTTGGACAGTGGGAACTTCGGAGCCACGGATTTCAATCCGTGGCGCTCTCCGCCCCCGGCAAAGGCATCGTATCATTGAGAGGCATTGTATCACCAATGATCAGCATACCGAATCTCATTCGTGCCTATCGCAAGCGCCGAACCATCAAATCCTACCTGACGCGCATCGGTCCACTGCTGGCAAAACGCTACGGCAAGTCGGCGCTATATACGCCAAAACAGGTGGAAGATGCCGCACGGACAGCAGGTCTGCCGACCGATGAGCTTTGCTACGCGCTGTCCATCTATTGCGCTCAGGACGCATTTGACCTCTACCACAAAGATTTAGGTGAGGATTGCAACTATTGGCAGATGCGGGCCGAAGTCGCCGAACATCATTTTCATGGTAACGTCACGTTCACTCCGCAGGACGTATCCGAGGTGGCCGCTTCCAGTTCGCACACAGGCGCGGATCATTCCGGCGGACATGATCACGGTGGCGGGGACTCCGGCCACCATCATTGAAGGCCGTCAAAGCTATCTGAGGCATCATCCATGTTCTTCGTACTCCCATTCCGGGCGAAAAACCCGTCGCCTGTCTTCCCGTATGTGACGGTCAGTTTGATCGTCCTCAACACGCTTATCTTCGCCCTTACCTGTGACAGCCACCTGCATGTGCGCGAATCCGTCGTCCAGCGGTTCGCGTTCACGCACATGAGCTTCAGCCCGCTGACCCTGCTGACGGCCATGTTCCTGCACGGCTCGCCCTTGCACCTGGTCGGGAACATGCTGTTCCTCTGGATCTTCGGCTCGGCGACCGAGGGCCGGCTAAGGCCCCTGCGGTTCATCGCCGTTTACCTGTTCACCGGCATCGTCGGCGATTTGCTCAGCGACTTCCTCATGGGGCTGGTGAACCCGGACACCTACAACCTGGGGGCATCGGGTGCGATCATGGGACTGGCGGGCGCCTACCTCTACTTGTTCCCATATGCGCCCATCCGGCTGGTCTGGTTCCTGTGGTTCTTCCTCCTGCCGCGCATGGGCATCACGCAGTGGCAGGCGCGCTGGGTCATCCTGTACTTCCTCGGGTGGGACGTCTTCAACGGCATCCTGATGGGTGGCGGGGACGGGGTGGGGCACTTCGCCCACCTCGGTGGGGCGGCGGCGGGGTTTGCCGCCATCTGGCTGCTGCGGATGCCGCGCGATGGCGAGGAGGTCGCCGAAGTGCAGGCGACGCTGTCTGACCTGCGCGACGTGACGCTGCTGCCTCTTTACGACTTGGAATCGCTAATGCAAAGGCCGACGACCGATGTGCGACTGATCTTGGCCTACTGCCGGCAGTCCTTGATTGCGCCGATTGGGGCGAGCGAGACGAAATGCCTCTGGGCCTTGCGCCAGTATGGCAGCCTCCTGATCGAGCAGGCCGATGCCGGTGTGCTGGCCGGATTAGTGGTACATCTCTCGCAGCCGACGGCGCAGCAGATCCCGCCGATGTTCTTTCTGCGTCTCGGCTCGCGCCTCGAGCGGCTTGGGGACTATGACGGCGCGGTGCGGCTCTACTACCGGATGTGCGAAATCTTTCCGGCCTGCCCGGACATCGAGATGGCCTATTTGCGCGTGGCCCGGATCATGGAGCAGACCTATGGGGACCGCGTCCAGGCGCGCCTCTGCTACGCCAAGATGCTGGAGCTGTTCCCCAAAGGCGCGATGTTCCTGGAAGCCGAAGGCGGCCTGCGCCGCCTGCCCACGCCGTCTTCCGTCCGTTAGGATTGGTTCGTCACCAGGATCAGTGCGTCACTGAGATCAGTGCGTCACTAAGATTCGGTCTATCATTTGGGCCATATGCCGGGCCTGCGGAGGACGCGGCGCTGGTCCTCCGGCAGCCCTTCCTGTTCGGCCTCGGTCGGATACTCGCGTGACCAGGCCATGTGCTTGGGGCAGTATTTCAAGAACAGAGTGCGGCGCTCCTCAGCCCCGCGCCAGGGCAGGGTGCCATGAGTCAGTGCCTCCGTGAAGATGATGGCGCTTCCCGCTTTCCCCGGAACCGCCGTCGCGCAGGGGGCAGGATTTTCCAGATCAAGCCAGTCCTTCGGGGCGGGATAGTTGCTCTTGTGACTGCAAGGGATGCAGCCGAACCCGCCGTCGCCCGGTCCGACGTCTTTCAGGTTATAGGCCACGACCATCAGGCCGTTAAACATGGAGCCATCTTTGAACAGATAATACTGGGAAGGGTCGAACGGCGTCG
>JANLUQ010000566.1:0-2679 GCA_031363565.1 Armatimonadota bacterium
TTTAAAGGAAGGAAGATCGCTCAGATGAAGATGCACTACACAATCTCGCCCACCGGATTTGTTTCCAACGTCCACGGTGTGTCTCGGCTGATCGGCTTCGTCCCGTCCACCGCCCACACCACGACCCCAGCCCATTTTGCAGCCCGCCCGTCGCCTTTCGGGAGGATTCGCCGCTTCTAAAACGAGCCGCTATCTTCCATACTTCATCGAAGGCTTCGGGCTTCCGCAACGTTTCTTTAAGACGTGACGAGGAGTTCGAGGTCTTTTTTGCGTCTGTGCCGCTTGCGGCCTACGACTTGTTTTCTTTAGAGACCGGCAGCGAGGAGAATACATGGCGACAATCGAAGCGATGCCCCCTGTGCATCGAGAACAGAGTGAGAACGCGGAAGAGCTGATCCGGCTCCAGGCAGATTTCGGCCCGGACGGCGAATTCGGGAGCCGTGCGCTGGTCGTGACCCACGAGTCCGTCCGTGTCGAGGAGGCGGGTGGCGCGGTCGAGTTCCAGATGCCTGTCGCCGAGATCCAGACCGCCCGCAACGAGCCGCTGGTCGGCGGCGGGCGGCTGGAGATCACGGCCAAAAACGGCGACATCGTCCCTGTCGTCACCTACTCCCAGACCGTCGCTGCCCGCTTCAGTGAGGCGGCGCGCGGCATCGAGCAGCTTGCCAAGGGCGAGACGTTCCAGATCAGCCTGAAGGAAGAACGGACCCGGTGTGCCAAATGCGACCGGCTGCTGCCCGAGAAGGACGGAATCTGCCCGGCCTGCGTCAACCGCTCCAAGACGATGTGGCGCATTGCCGGTTACCTTCAGCCGTACAAGAGGGAGGCGGCGATCCTGGCGGGCCTGGCGACCATGACGACCGCCCTGAGCCTCGCGCCCGGCCTGATCCAGCGCAGCCTGATCAACCGCGTGCTCTCGCCGCCGCCGGGGCACCACACACACATCGGGGCGCTTCTGCCGCTAATGGGGGCCTGGCTCGCGATCCTCGTCTTCGGGTCGAGCGTGCAGATCTTCACGGGCCGCATCATCGCGTTCCTCGGCGGGAACATCGCCGCCGACCTGCGCGCCCGGCTCTACCGGTCCATCGAGTTTTTGCAGCTCAACTACTTCGATAAGAAGCAGGTCGGCGCGATCACCAGCCGCGTGACCCAGGACACCGACCGGGTCTGGGGCTTTCTGACCGAAGGCGTGCCGTACTTCCTGATCAACGGCCTGCTGCTGGTCGGTATCGCCGGGTTCCTGATCTCCGTCAACTGGAAGCTGACCCTGTGCATCCTCGCGCCCATCCCGATCGTGGTCGCCATCGGCGGCTTCTTCTGGAAGTCGGTCGCGCAGCTCTTCACGCGGGTCGGACAGAAGTGGGCGCGGTTCCACATCCACCTGAACGAGTCCCTGACCGGCATCCGGGTCGTCAAAGCCTTCGCCCAGGAGGACTACGAGAATGTCAAGTTCGCGGTCCGCAATGCCGAGCTGCGCGATGCGGGGATCGCGGGGGACACGCGCTGGAACACCATCTTCGGCGTCATGTCCCTGTTTGTCGGCATGGGCAGCCTGATCAACTGGGCCATCGGCGGCTATATGGTCTACAAGGGCCAGCTTACTCTGGGCGACTTCTGGCTGTTCAACGCCTATCTGGCGCTGATTTACGGGCCGTTGCAGTGGTTCGCGCAGGTCAACAACTGGTTCAGCCGGGCCATGGCCGGGGCCGAGCGCATCTTCGAGGTCATGGACACCGAGAAGGAGAACTACGGCGAGCCGGAGGCGGTCCACGCCATCGAGGGCCTGGTCGAGTTCGACAACGTCCGCTTCGGCTATGACAAGTCCAACCCCGTCCTGAAGGGCTTGACCTTCACGGCAAAGCCCGGCGAGATGATCGGCCTAGTCGGCAAGAGCGGCGCGGGCAAGAGCACAACGATCAACCTGCTCTGCCGGTTCTACGAGCCGGATGCGGGAACGCTCAAAATAGATGGCATTGACTACACCGAAATGAGCCTCCAGGCCATGCGTCGGCAGATCGGGATCGTCTTGCAGGAGCCGTTCCTGTTCAACGGGACCGTTGCCGATAACATCGCTTACGGCAAGCCGGGTGCGAGTTTAGGGGAGATCATGGCGGCGGCCAAAGCCGCCAATGCCCACAACTTCATCCTGGCCAAGCCCGATGGCTACGACACGATGGTGGGCGAGCGTGGCGCGAAGCTCTCCGGGGGCGAGCGCCAGCGCGTCTCCATCGCCCGCGCCATCCTGCACGACCCGCGCATCTTGATTCTGGACGAGGCGACCAGCGCCGTGGATGTCGAGACCGAGAAGCAAATACAAGAAGCCATCGGGCGCCTGATCAAAGGCCGGACGACCTTCGCCATCGCCCACCGCCTGTCCACCTTGCGGAACGCCGACCGCTTGATCGTCCTGGACGGCGGCAAGATCTCCGAGATGGGGACGCACGCCGAGCTGATGGAGAAGAAGGGCGACTTCTTCAAGCTGGTCGAGACGCAGAGCCAGGTGACGCAGATACTGGGGGCGGTGTGAGATCCTCTCCCCGGCACAAGTGCCCCCCCTCCCCTCGAAGGGAGGGGGGGGTAAAATGCCATGGTACATCTTGCTCATAGAGCCACGCGGTCACGGTCAGGCTCACGACAAGAGCGGCTAACCCCCTTAGGCACACCCTTCCCTCCGAGGGG
>JANLUQ010000596.1:0-2405 GCA_031363565.1 Armatimonadota bacterium
GCGGCGATCAGGGCCGGCTCGTGGCCGCCACTGGCATAGGTCAGCCGTCCGGTCCCGGCTTCAAGCTTACCGACGAAGACGGTGCCGAAGCCCTCGAAATGGGGGTCCGGCTCGATCATAGCATTGACGGCGGACAGGGTCTCGGCGGGCGAAAGGCCGACCGTGATGCAGTCGGAGATCAAGGCGCGCATGTGCTCGGCCTGGAGTGCCTGCTCCGGCCCATGCCCCGCCACATCGCCGATGACGATGGCGACATCCCCCGCTTCCCCTTCGAGCGCGAAGGCGCTGTAGAAATCGCCCCCCGAGGGCGGCGTTGCGGGCTGGTCGGCATGGGCGACGACATATTCGCGGGAGAGTGTCTCCTGGTCCTGTCGCGGTGCGGACATCTCTTCTGGTGCGGACATCGCTTCTGGTGGTAGTTGCTCGATCATTTCAGTCACAGTATAACACAGGTTTGGGGTTTATGCCAGGAGGCGATGTATTCTCCCGTCGGCAGCCAGACCGTTACCGAAAGAGCCGCAAGGCCTCTGAATTCGTTCATGGGGATGTAAGGCTCCGCGTCTTTCCGAGGGCATGATATTGTTGCTTTGCGTTTTCGATGTGGGTTGTGGTGTAACAAGTTAGGCAGTCAGTAGCGGCCTAATATTTAGCGTCGTGGCATTAACTGATGTCACGCACGGGCTGTGACCGGGCCGCAAACGACCCGCCGTAAACGACCCGTCTGGGGGGCAAGGCACCGACCGCCCTGTGGGCGGGAGAGAATCCCTGTCTTAATCTTGCCGGTCGCAGACCGGTTGGCCGCAGGCCCCCCAGACCTGCCCTTCAGGGCGGGACGGCACCCGACGGAGTAACTGCGTAACATCAGCATTAAGGTCACACAGTTCATTCGTAACAAGCGCTTGCGTCTGTGGCTGGACACGAGCGCCGGCGAGAACAAACTTTGTACGCTCTGCGCCGTCCTCGCCAAAGACTGTCCTTTCGCCAATGCGCTGAACTTCCAAGCGAGGCCGGCGGCTCCCGAACGCGGCGAAGACTATCCTTCGGCTTGGCTTAGAGCATAACGAAACACTGTACCGATGGGCAATCGGGAACAGAGAATCTACGAGCTCTGAAACGCTTGCGGAGAGTGTTCCTCTGCTGTCTGCTCACGCAGAATAGCAAGAGCGCTCGTTGAAGCAAGAATCCCCAGACGTTAGGCGTGGGGAGTGTCAACCTTTTGAGCCTAATGAAAGCAAGGACACATTCCTATAATCTCCGGGTGTGCTGAATAAACACCCTAGGGTGGCATCGAACAGCCCCGGCAGGTCAGGAGAAGGCCACGTGAGCGTTATCCGTAAAAAAGTGCTGATTGTAGACAGTAACAAAGCCAATCGCAGGATGCTAGCGGCGCAGGTTGAATCGCTCGGGTATCTGTGGGAGGAAGCGCAGGGCGGGACCGAGGCCCTTGAACTGTTGCATGAGTGCTTCGACCTCCTTTTGGTGGACGGAACGATGCCGGTCATGGACGGCTTTGAGCTGACCTGTCGTATCCGCACCCAGGAAAAGTGTCCGGATATTCCGATCATCATGGTCACCGAGTTTAACAGCCGAGGAGACCGCTTGAAGGCAGTGGAAGCGGGCGCGAATGATTTCATCACCAAGCCGGTTGACCGGTATGAGCTGCAAGCGCGCTCCGAATCCCTGTTCAAAATGAAAGCGGCTCAAGATGCCGTCAAGCATCACCAAGTCGATCTGGAGCGCCTGGTCGCGGCGCGGACATCCGACCTCCAAAGTGCCATGAGCGAGGTCGTCGTGGGGCGTCAGCAGATTTACGAGGCGCAGCTCGATACAATCCATCGCCTTGCCCTGGCTGCCGAGCACCGGGACGAGCATACAGCCTCCCACATCCACCGCGTCAGCCACTACTGCGGCTTGGTGGCCTGGGCGTTGGATCTGTCGGTAGACGAAACGGAGCACATCCAGCAAGGCAGTATCATGCACGATGTCGGCAAGATCGGCATCCCCGACTCGATCCTGCTGAAAGAGGGGCGATTGGGCAGCGCCGAACGGGGCGTCATGGAGCAGCATACGGTCATCGGCGCGGACATCCTGCGAGGGTCTTCCTCGAAACTGCTCCAAACAGGCGAGATCATCGCCCTGACGCACCACGAGAAATGGGACGGAACAGGCTACCCTCAGGGATTAAAAGGAGAACAGATTCCCCTTCACGGCCGCATCTGCGCCATCGCCGATGTCTACGATGCCTTGACAAGCCGGCGTCCCTACAAGAAAGCCTATGCGCGGTGCGAGGCACGAGAGATCTTGTGCCAGGGCTACGGGACTCACTTCGATCCGCGGATACTAGACCTGTTCCTTGCCAATTTCGAGGTCGTAGAAGTCATCCAGGACCGGTACGGGGAAGGGGA
>JANLUQ010000624.1:0-7952 GCA_031363565.1 Armatimonadota bacterium
GGCTGGGGCGAGCGGGCTGGTCATCCGGGGGAGCATCACCAACACCGGCACGACGCCGCTGACCTACACGCAGGTCACGCCGACCTTGGTGGACCATGCCGGGAAAGAGATCTTCCGGGGCAACGGCTACCTGACGGCAAGCCCCCTGCTGCCGGGCCAGTCGGCGGAGTTCCGCGCCTGTGAGACAGACGCCCCTCGGTTCGCTGGGCTGCGGATGGCCTTCCGCGAGGCGGGTCATTCGGTGCTGGTCGAAGGACCGCGCGCGTCGGTAAGCCCAAAAACGATGGTTGTCCCTGCCAAGACCGCGCGGGTGTTCTAGAAGAAGGCGGTAAGCGGCCCCCAGGCAGTGATATCGGCTATAATAGGGCATGACTTATGCCCGGTTCCTGCTGGTCTTCCTCGTCGTCCCCATCGCTATCCTCCTCGTGCTGGTGCGCGGCCGCCTGCGCGGGCGGCACGGGGCGGCCTGTGCGCTGGTCTGCGGGCTGGCATTCGTTTACACGTCGCCCTGGGACAACCACGCGGCGAAGACGAAGCTTTGGACATTCGATCCCGCCTTCGCGCCCCTCAGCCATTTCGTCTTTTATTTGCCCTGGGAGGAGTATGCCTTTTACTTCGCCCAGGGCATCCTTATGTGCCTGCTGCTCGTCGCGCTGGCACCGCACCTCCGTCCCCGCTCCGAGGAACGTGTGAAGGGCGGCGACCTATGAGGCACTGGACCTATCTGGTATATGAACTGGTCTGGGCGCTGCCCGTCATCGCTATCCAATGGGCAGCAGCCTGGCGGGAGCTTTGGCGGTGGCGACGCCTGCTGGCAGCATCGGTCGTCATCGCGACGCTGTATCTGGGGGCCTGTGATGCGTTCGCGCTGGGGCACGGCATTTGGCAGGTGGACCGGGCGCGTGTGGTAGGGGTCTATGCGGGGTCGCTGCCACTGGAGGAGTTCGTATTCTACTTCGTGACCAACATCATGGCTGCCCAGGGATTCGTGATGATTGTGGGGTTTTTGCGGGAGCGGCGAAAGCGGGCGGGGGCAGGCTGAACTTCCTGATCCCGCCCGTCTTCGGCTAGATTGTAGGTAGACCTCGCGGCTCGGGCCGCAGATGCAGTGCCCGCTGGCTGCAGCCCAGCGGACGATGGCCTCGTGGGCCTCCTCGATGAGAGTGAAGGGGCCATGCAGGACGGTGAAGGCCCTGGCCTCCGCCCCCTCCATCTCGTAGACCTGTACGCGGTCACCTGGGCAGATCGGGCTGCGGAGCGGCGCGCACGTGCGGACCATAAGCATCTCCTGTCTTGGGTATTGAATGGCTTCAGGTACAGGATACACCTCCCCTTACCGGAGAGTCAGGCAGCCATCAGCAGCGGGCGTAACTCAATCAGAGTTTTGACCTCACCGCCTCTTGGGGCGGGAACATCAGGTGGCAGTGAGGAGGCATGGGGGTTGAACCAGAAGGCGGTGATGCCGACGGCCTGCGCCCCGGCGACGTCGTTGATGGGGTTGTCGCCGACCATCGCGGCTTCACTTGCGGCACATCCTGCCAACTCCAGCGCATGATGGAAGATGCGCGGGTCGGGCTTTGCCATCCCCACGGCGTCCGAGATGAGGGTGTGGTCGAAGTGTTCTTCCAGGCCCAGCAATGCGATCCGCTCAATGTGCGTGGACTGAAGGCCGTTTGTAATGAGAATCAGCGTCTTGCCCGCCGCGCGCAGGGCAGCCAGCAGTGGAAGGGCGTCCGGGAACAGGGCGATACCGGTGGTGCGGTGGCGTCCGTAGTCATGGGCGAGCACTTCGGCCAGGGCGGCGTCGGCATGACCGAAGGCATCCAAAGTCGCAAGCCAGTGGGCGGACCGAATGGCGAGGATCGGGCGGGTCTCGCGGGTCGGGTCCATCGCGCGCCAGTAGTCGTCGGAGTGGTCTAAAAAGTAATCGGTGAGCGCATCGGGGTCCAGGGCAGGCCGCTCCTGGGCGGCCAGCGCGGCAGTCGCCGCCGCCGAGACGCGCCAGGAGCCGGAGTCATCGTAGAGAGTGTCATCGAGGTCGAAAAATACAGCGTGGTAGCTCATGGTGAGAGTATATCTTGCGGGCGGGGGCCTGTCAAGGTTTCCGCCTACCCCCTGCTGCCTTGTTCAGCCTATCCGCTAGTACCTGCACTTCATTCAGGCTGGCAAAGCCGCCGCTGATCTCGGCCTTCCCATCTACGATGGGTTCGTTGATGATCGGGGCGGATAGGACGCGGTCGTCCACGATGATGCCGACGACGCCCCTAGTGTGGTCCCTCGTGAACCGGGCGAACTTGTCCGTCCCCGAGGGCGTAAAGGTCTGCGAGATGGTCGGTATGGTGCCGTTGCTTAAAAGATGCGCCTGGCACTTCGGCTCCAAATCCGCCTGCGTGAGAATGACAGGCGAGTCTTTCAAGAGCAAAGTCCAGGCGTGGAGTTCGGCAGATAACTTCGCCGGCTTGCCTTTGTGCGCGGTCCGGTCCGCTGTGATGTGCGCTCCGTCGCGGAACTTCACGCCCGGCGGGAGGCCGTGCCAGGGGACGGTGATAAGGAAACTCGTCATCGGACGGCCATCCCCCGCTTGGTTTGTGACGATCCGCAGCGGAGCGGATGGGTTGTGCGGCGACTGCACATCCGCGAAGTCCCGGTAGTCCATCGTCACTTGTGTGCCCCCGCTGGAGGTGACGGCCCCCTGCCGCTCCGATTGGCGTGCGGATTGTGCCCAAAGAAGTCCCGTGACAGTCCCAATGAGGGCGAGGCCGCCGCGGGCGGTGGCGTTTTTGGTCTTTTTCTTGGTGTGTAAGAGTCCTCCATTTAGAGAAGCGACGTTCGGGCTGACAAAACCGGAATGACCGGCGATACCGGCGGTTGTCTGGGCGACTGCTGCCGCCGAAAGGGGGACCGCGCGGGCGGCCTCCTCGGAAAGCAAGGCGGTCAGGGCGGCGAGGGAGAGCATTAGGCCCTGCCGGTTGACGAATCGGCGCATCTTGTCCACAGCCCGTGTGCCGCGCTTCTGGGCCGCATCTTCTGCCAGACCCAGCCGGGCCGCCGTTTCGCGCCAGCTCGCCCCCTCCAGGTAGCGGACCAAGACTACCTCCTGCTCATTGGGGCGAAGCGAGGCGAGGGCCGCGTTCAGCAGAGGCTCCAAGTGGTCCCAGGAGGGCAGGGGTGGGCCGTTCAGATGCGCCTGCGTCATGTCCGCGATCACCTCCTGTTCGTGGACCTTTCGGCGTCGTTCATGCCGCAGGACGTTCCGGGCCGTGAAGCGCGATGCCCGAAACAGCCAGCCCGCCAGCGAGTCCACGCGGAGCAGCGACGGCGCCTTGCGGGCGAGCAGGAGGAAGACCACCTGTGCTGCATCTTCGGCGAGGTGCGGGTCATCCACCTCGCGCAGACAGGTCGCGCGCACCAGGCCGCCATAGCGTCGGACCAGCGCGGCGAAGGCGGCCTGAGAGCCGTGGCGGACATGCTGGCGCAGCAGGTCTGCGTCACTGTCGGTGATTGCCCCGGGTGCAGGGGAAAGGGCATCGGCGTTCTGGCCCATGGTCATTGTTCTCCTGAGAGTAAAGTGTCCGGCAGCGCGTGAAATCCGACAAGAGGGCGAAAATAAGTTGAAGGGATTGTACCTGCTGCGTCGGGTACACTGACGCTATGAGTAACAGCCAGGCGGCGATTGAGACATCGCACTTGCGGAAAGAGTATGGCGGTCGGGCCGGAGGCGGCGGCTTTGTGGCAGTGCAGGACCTTTCGTTTTCGGTGCCGCGCGGCCAGGTCTTTGGGTTCCTGGGACCGAATGGGGCGGGGAAGACGACGACGATCAACATGCTTCTCGGTAACATCAAGCCGACCTCGGGGGAGGCCAGCCTGCTGGGACGGCCCATCGGGGACCGGGAGGCGCGGGCGAAGATGGGGTTCCTGCCGGAGAAGTTCCAGTTCCACGACTTCCTGACGGCGGAGGAGTTCTTGGACCTGCACGGGCGGCTGTACGGAATGGGGCGGGCGGCGCGGCGGTCGCGTATCCCCGAGGTCTTGGAGCAGGTGGGGCTGATCGGGCGGCGCAAAGACAAGATCGGCGAGTTCTCCAAGGGGATGCAGCAGCGGGCGGGCCTGGCACAGGCCATCCTGAACGACCCGGACCTGGTCATCCTGGACGAGCCGACGAGCGCGCTAGACCCGCTGGGGCGGCGCGAAGTGCGGGAGATCGTGGCTGCTTTGAAGGCGGCGGGGAAGACAGTCCTGCTGAACTCGCACCTGTTGGGGGAGATCGAGATGACCTGCGACCAGGTGGCGATCTTGAAGGCGGGGCAGGTGGTCCGGCTGGGAAAGATTGACGACCTGCTGGCCGCACCGTCTACGGTGGAGATGCGGGTGGGAAACCAGTCGCCGGCACTCCTACGCGCATTGGAGGCGCTGGCGCAGACGGTGACGGCAGACGGGGAAACCGTGACGGCGACCATTGGCGATGAAGGGGTCATTCCGGAGCTTGCCGCAGCGGTCGTGGGGCACGGTGGGCGGCTGATGTCGCTGGTGCCCCGGCGGGAGTCCTTGGAAGACCTGTTCATCCGTGTCGTGGAAACGGACGAGACGACAGACCAGACGCAGGGAGGCCGCGTATGATTCCAGGCGTCCTTACCCTGGCCGGGCTGACGATCCGGGAGGCGATCCGGCGGCGTGTGTTCCTGGCCGCGCTGCTGATCGCCTGTCTGTACATCGCTTTTGCCTTTCTGCCGCTGCATATCCGTCTCAACCCGCTGATGGGCTTCGACATGCCGACGGCGCGCGACAACACGGGACGCATCTTCACCTGGCTGGGGTGCGGGACGATCAAGTTCTTCGGCTCCATCCTCGCCGTCGCACTCTCAGCAGGGGCGATCACGGCGGAAATCGAGCGCGGGGTACTCTCGATCATCGTCCCAAAGCCAATCCCGCGGGCGGCCGTTTATTTAGGCAAGTGGCTGGGGATCGTCACTCTGCTGTCTGTCTGCGTGGCCGGGTGGGGGGCGATCCTGGCCTGGGCGATCTGGCACCAGACGGGGACCTACCACCCGCGCATCTGGGGCGGCGTCGCGGCGGCGGGCCTGTTCCCCCTGCTCTTCACGACGTTGACCCTGTGTTTCTCCACATTCGCTACCTATGCCCTCTCGTCATCGCTGTCGCTGATCGCGGCGGGCGTCGCCTTGGCAGAAGACCTGCTGCACAGTCTGTCAAGGTTCCTGGACATCCCCCTTCTGGACACGCTCAGTCGGGCGGCGGGATACGTCGTCCCGATCTCCCGGATGAACCACTGGATCACGAAAGGACTGGCGGCGACCGGGATCGGGGCGCACCCGCCGGGGAGTGCCGGGCTGGACTTCAGCCTGTATATCGCGCGACTGGACCCGACGCAGGTGGCCGCCGTGCGCGAGACCTCTGCCCTGGACATGGCCTACATCCTCGCCTACATGGCCGGGTTCTTCGTCCTGGGCCTGGTGCTGTTCCAGCGGCGGGACTTATAGGGGCGCTGTGAAGAACCTCAGCCTCAGACCGTGTCTCTCTCATCCCGATTCCCGCTCGTCGCTGTTGCCGCCGACGCTTGGCCTCGAACAACGCGCCAGATACAAGTAGACCAGCGCGCCGGTAACGCTGTGGACCGTGAAATGGGAGCCGAGTGCGGCGCGCAGCTCGGCGCGAGTGAAGCGAAAGAAGGGGATGCCGCCGTCGTGCATCCCCTCTTTTTGGCTGAAGCAGCGGGTGAGCAGGGAGTGTTTGTAGGCGGACAGGGCGAGCGTGCCGCCGGGCTTAAGGACGCGGGCCAGGCCGGCGACGGCGGCGGCGCGGGCCTCGGGACCGGGGACATGTTCCAGGACCTGGCTGGAGACGATGCGGTCGAAGGCATGGTCGGCGAAAGGCAGGCGGCACAGGTCGGCCTGGACCAGATGGACGTTGGCGACATTGGCCGCTTGCAGTTTGCCCCGGTTGACGCGCAGAGACTCGAACGAGAAGTCCATTGCGATCAATTCGTGGACGGAAGGGGATAGGATGCGAGTCATGCGCCCGGTTCCACAGCCGGCTTCGAGGAGGCAGTCGGCAGGCTGGGGGTCCAAAGCATGGCGGGTGAGGGGGATCTCGACCTTGCCGAAGTAGTTCAGGAAGGCCATGCGGTCGTAATCATCCACCTGGGCATCGCGGGCGGCGATCTCCGACTTCTGGGCGTCCAGCATCTCGCGCGGAAGGAGGCGTGGGATGCCGTCCTGGATGAGGTAGACGTGGCCGGCATCATCGGTCAGGCTGCCGTCAAGGACCTCTTCGCCGCCGCGCTGCCGGACGGCCAAAGTTAGTGGTCCGCCGGTTTCGGGGGAAGCAAGGAGGGGCAGTAGGGATAGGAGCATGGTGTATCCATTAGTGGGCGGGCGGCATGAAAGGAGCCGCCGTGCTTGGCGTGAGCATGCTTGGCGTCAGCGTGCTCGGCGTCAGCGTGACGCGCAGGGTGTAGTCATCGGCAGTGTCTGGGCCGGTCGCGCCCAGCTTGCGGCCGGCGGCCCGACGGAAAGAGGCCAGGTCCTCAAACACAGCGGTCTCGCCAGGCCGCAGCTTGCGGCTGAGAGGATCGGTCCAGACCCGGATCGGAACGAACACAGCGGGTGCCGGACCATCGGCGGCAGGCGAGGGCGGCAGGGGCAGGCTGATCCGGCAGGCGACCCAGAGGGTGCCGTCAGGGTCCGGGCGCGTCGTGATCTGGTAGATTCGGGCGGCCGCACCGTCACCGAGGCTGACCTGAAGGGGAAGGGAATTGCCTTTTTCATCCTGGTCTGCCGTCCCGAACGGGACAGCGCCATCCCCCTGCCGCCGTGTCAGCTCGGCATGCAGATGAAGGGGCTGGGCGGGGATGTCGGCGGCGGCGACCCGGCTGCGGAACAAGGTCAGGCCGCCGGTCGTGCCCCGCACGATGAGCAGCTTGGCGGAGTCATAGGGCACCACGTCGGTCAGTCCAGGCGGGAAGGTCGGGTCGGGAATGCCGTGCTTGCCGTCGCGCGTATGCCCGTTCTTGACGCTATGGGTCAGCCCCAATTTGGCGAAGACGACAGTGGGCGCGAGGTGGTAGACGTGTATCCGCTCCCAGTGTACGGGTGCGGGGCGGGCATGGGCGACGCCCGCGCCCAGTGCGGTGAGCGTCGTCGCCAGGAAGAGTCGCTGCCAGCAGAGGTGCGGCATCGTGTGTGAGTCCCTTCTAAGGTAGCCAAAGCAAGGCATCTAAAGCGGTTTCGAATGGCGCAAGTCCTTGATATTGAATTGGAGCAGCCTACGCCCGTTCCACTCGTTGATCTGCGGCGTATAGACCGCTTCCAGAAAATCGCCTGGTCCAGCTCGGTCGGCCCAGTCGCCCTGGCCCCAGGCGATGCAGTCGGTCGGGTCCATGGCTTCGGCGCGGACACGCATCTTGAGGTGGGTCATGTCTTTGCCGATACGCCGAGCATCGCAGATCAACAGGTTCTGTGACGCAAATTTCGGCTCCGGGTTCGCGTGCCCGAAGGGGGCGAACCGTGCCCACTCTTCCAGCAGATCAAGGCTGAGGGCTGAGGGGTCAATCGTGCCATCGTGATCGAGGCGCGGGACGAAGTCCTCGTCGCTCATGGTCGCCCGTGCATGGGCATTGATCTTCTCCGAGAAGTCGGCCAAATTGTCCATCGTAAGCGATAGGCCTGCCGCCATCTCGTGCCCGCCGCAGCTTTGCAGCAGATCGCGGCAGAGCTGGATGCCCTTGAACATATCGAAGCCCGCGATAGAACGGGCCGACCCTTTGCCGTGCGTCTCCTCGTCGTTGACGCCGATGACGATGGCGGGGCGGTAGTAGGCGTCCACCAGCTTACCAGCGACGATGCCGACGACGCCGGCGTTCCAGCCGGGTGAGGCGATGACAAGGACCTTCGTCCGATCCAGGTCCAGCCCGGCGACGATGAGTTTGGCTTCCTCCA
>JANLUQ010000272.1:0-1767 GCA_031363565.1 Armatimonadota bacterium
AAGCGTTAAGGCGCTGGCCGAGCTGCTGAAGGACTTCGCCAATAAGAAGGGTTAGAGTCCCCCTAGCCCCAATAATGGGGGACCCGGATGAGGAAATAGGGCAGGCCACGTCTACCTCAAGCTCCCCAATTATTGGGGCCGGGGGGGGCATCAGGCACTTCCAGGAGAAGGGGCTATGGATGGCGACGAGCAAATATGCCGAAGACGCGGGATTACGTCAGAGCTTCAGGAGGCCCTGCGGGGCAGTCGGCTCCACGGCTTGCGGTTTCGGCGGCGGCACCCGGTCGGCAAATTTGTTCTGGATTTCTACTGCTCCCACTCTAAACTGGTAGTGGAACTCGGCGGCGGGGTTCACGATGCACAGGTGGAGCAAGATGCCGCCCGGACAGCATATCTGGGCACCTACGGCTATCAGGTGATCCGGTTCCGCAATGAGGACATTCTAACCGATCTGCCAGCGGTGCTGGAACAGATCACGGATTTTGCCCATTCTGGTTCCCCCATTATTGGGGGCTAGAGGGCCTCTACGGTTGAAACAAGGGAGTTTATTCAATGCCGAAGGTACTGGTCGCGGACCCCATCGCCCCCGAGGGCATCGAGATACTGAAGACGGTCGCCGAAGTGGATGTCAAGACGGGCCTGTCCAAAGACGAATTGGCGGCCATTATCGGGGAGTATGACGCCCTCGCCGTGCGGTCCGAGACGAAGGTGACGGCGGAGATCATCGCCGCTGCTACCAAGCTCAAGATCATCGGGCGTGCGGGCGTCGGCGTGGACAACATTGATGTCGAGGCGGCGACGAACCGGGGGATATTGGTCGTCAACAGCCCCGAGGGAAACACCCTCGCCGCCGCCGAGCTGACCGTCGCCATGCTGCTCGCCCTGGCACGCAACATCGCGCCCGCCGACCAAGCCCTGCGCGCGGGCAAGTGGGACCGCAAGAAGTACATGGGGTCCGAGGTCTATGGCAAGACCGTGGGCGTCATCGGCCTGGGCAAGATCGGCCGCGAAGTCGTCAGCCGCTTGCAGGCGTTCGGCATGAGCGTCCTGGGCTATGACCCGTTTCTCAAGCCCGAGCAGGCCGAGGCGCTGGGGATCAAGTTGGCGGATCTGGACACGCTCTACCGCGAATCGGACTACATCACGGTCCACGTCCCCAAGACCAAAGAGACGACCGGGATGATCAACGCCGACAAGATCGCCCTGATGAAGCCCACCGTCCGGCTGATCAATGTCGCGCGGGGCGGCATCCTGGACGAGGCCGCCGTCGCCGAGGCGGTCAAGTCCGGGCGCATCGCGGGCGCGGCGATTGACGTCTACACGACCGAGCCTGCGCCGGCCGATAACCCCCTGCTGGGCGTTGCGAACATCCTGACCACCCCGCACTTGGGGGCCAGCACCGAGGAGGCACAGGTCAACGTTGCCCTGGACATTGCCGAGCAGATCGTCGAGGTCCTGAACGGCAAGCCCGCCCGCGCCGCCGTCAATATGCCGTCGGTCTCCGCCGACATGCTGGTCCGCTTGCAGCCGTACCTGACACTTGCCGAGAAGATCGGCAGTCTGCACGCCCAGCTTACGTCCAGTCCCATCAGCGAAGTCGTAGTTGTCTATGCCGGCGACTTTGAGAGCCTGCCAACCCTGCATCTGACCCGCGCGGTTTTGAAGGGCCTGCTTGAACCCGTTGTCGCCGAGAGCGTCAACTACGTCAACGCCCCGGCGATTGCGGCATCGCGCGGCATCAAGCTCACTGAAAGCCGGACGCCGACC
>JANLUQ010000679.1:0-4038 GCA_031363565.1 Armatimonadota bacterium
GCTTCGGCGTCGTGTAGAACCGGGACTGGGAGGTGATGCAGCGAGTCGTGGACGCCGCCCCCCCAGCGCGCCGCTACTTCAGCGATGGCTTCCCGATCTATGCTCCCGATCTATGCGCCCGATCTATGCCCAGCTTATGTACTCCGGCACTCACGCGGTGGCACCGGGCAAGAGCGAGACGTTCAGCGTGGAGGGGGACAACGCGGAGTTGCGGCACTACCTAGCGCGTCTGGCGCGCAAAAGCCGGTGCTTCTCGCGGTGCCTGTGGGCGCTGACGTGGGCGGTGGGCTTGTTTGTCTATGCCTGGAACCGGTGGCAGCGGGCCAAGCGCGCGTTCCCGAAGCTACCGGCAGAGGTCTGTGATTTCGTGGCCGATCTACTTTAGGCACTCTCCTCTGGCTTCCTGTGCGTATCAATACGCACTTGACAAAAGCGCATGCGGGCGGCCATAATACACACTGGTACACACGATGACGTTTCTTCTACTGCGCTCGACATTCGCGACCTTGATCGCCTTCGGCGGCGGTGCGCTTGGGATTACTTTGGGACGGGTCGCGCCGCGCCGGCTGAATGTGCTGGTCTATGCCGCCATGGGCGCACTGCTGGCCGTCACCCTGTTCGATGTCCTGCCGGACGCGAAGGCGCTGCTGTCCTGGCCCGCTTTCCTGCTGGCGGGCGCAAGTGGCTATGCCCTGTTCTGGGTGCTGGGAAAGTACGTTTACCATGTCTGCCCCTCCTGCTCGCTCTCCGCCTTCGACCAGGCCACTACGGAGCGTTTGGGGCAGAGCGTCGTGCTGCTGATGCTCGCACTAGGGCTTCACAGCGCGATGGACGGCGTGGCGGTCGTGGTCGGCGATACGGTGGCGGGTCGCCCGAACATCGCCCTACTGCTGGCCATCTCGTTCCATAAGTTCCCGGAAGGGCTGGCACTTGCCCTGCTTCTGCTGGGGGCAGGCTACTCACGCCGAACAGCGCTGCTATGGACCTTGGGGATCGAGTCCGCGACGGAACTTGGAGCGCTGCTGGCGATCTTCGGCCTGCGCGATATGCCCCTGCCGTATTTGGGCCTGCTGTTCGCCCATGTCGGCGGCGGCTTCGCGTACCTTGTCGTCACCACATTGGGCTTGTTCACCCACCCGCGTGAGACGCAGGCGGTTGGGGGGCGGCTTGTTTCGGTCTTCGCCAACCCCCTCTTCGCCAGCGGCGGACTGGCGTTTACCCTGACGGCGGGACTGATCTGGGGGCTGCGGCGATGGATGCCGTGAGCAGGATAGAGGAACACGATGAAACGCTTGAATTTTACCTTCGACGGCGAGACGGAAGAGCTGCTGGAACAGATCGCGGGGCGCTATTACCACGGCAACAAGTCGCTGACTGTGCGGGCCGCGCTGGAATCACTGGCGACACATCTGGGCCATGCGGGCTGGGTGGTGACGGGCTATGCGCCTGCCGTGCTGGACCGTCAGGAAGACTGTCACTCGTGCGGCGCGACGTACCCGGAGGGGGGAGTGCTGTACCGGCCCGTATTCGGGCGCGGGGTGGCGCCGGATGCTCTGCGCGCCATCCCACAGGAGGACTGGCTGGACTGCTCACGGTGCGTCGAGGGCCGGATGGCGTGACGCCCTACTCCGGCGTCACCGCGTCCACGCGCACCGCCCCGCTCTGCCGCCCGACGCGGTAGACCACGCGCACGTTCTGGTGAAACCTGGGGACCCACCTGCTCGATGGGGGAATGGCGTAGTAGCTCTGGCGATTGGCGAAAGCGACCGTGACGGCGTTGAACAACCCGCCGCCGCCCTGGCTGACGGGGGAGATCTCGCAGATGGTCACGACGCCCGGTGCGGTCTGCGGCGCTGTGCCGGCAAAGTCCGCCCGCTCCTGCCCCCGCAGCCAGGCGGGGAGGACGACGAGCAGTCCGACGAGCATCAGAGCGCAGCCGAGGAAGACCGCGATGGCTTTGGCATCGAAATGGAGCAGGTTCCGCCAGGGGATCGGCCCGAGGTCAGGCGTGTCGTCTTGCATTGTCTTTCTTTCGACGGACGGAAACGGCCCCGGCTTCCATGAAAAGATTCTTGGATAACCGGGGCCGCCTCCTTGTCAGACATCGTCACGAGCGGGAAGGACAGGATTCGAACCTGCGATACGGGTTTACCCCGTATAACTCATTAGCAGTGAGCCGCTTTCGACCACTCAGCCACCTTCCCCCACGGGTCGGTGATGTTGACCTTGATATTCTACCATATGCGCGGGAAAAGCGCAAGGGGATTTTTCCTCTCCCGATCCTCTCCCGTCGCGCGAGCGCGCCACCCTCCCCTCGGAGGGAAGGGTTTCAGGAAAGCCTCCTGGAAGGCAATAGCCCTACCTCGGGTCAAGCGGTGAAAGCCTGCATCTCCATCCTGCCGCCCTCCCTCCCATCCGAAACCCCTTCCCTCCGAGGGGAGGGTGGCGCGCTTGCGCGACGGGAGAGGACAGACCCCGCCATCAGGTATAATCCCTATCATGCCTTCCCTCCAACCTGATACGCCCAACACGCCCAATCTGAACTCCCCCCTCCTGGCCGGGCTGAATGAGCCGCAGCGGCAGGCCGTCCTGCACGAAAACGGCCCCGTGCTGATCTTCGCCGGGGCCGGGTCGGGCAAGACCAACGCCCTGACCAAGCGCATCGCGTACCTCATCCGGGAGCGGTACGTCCGCCCGTATAACATTCTCGCCGTCACCTTCACCAACAAGGCCGCCGCCGGGATGAAGGAGCGCATCGCGAACCTCGTCGGCGACCTCGCCATGCGGGACCTGTGGGCGGGGACGTTCCACTCGCTCTGCGCGCGCTGCCTGCGCTAGCGCGGGACCTTGATCGGGCTGGACAAGAACTTCGTCATCTACGACGACGGCGATCAGCTTTCCTTGGTGAAAGAGGCCGTGCGCGAGCTGAACATGGACGACAAGCAGTTCGCCCCGCGCGCCATCCTGTCCCTGATCTCCAAGGCCAAGGAGACGTTGCAGACGCCCGAGGACATCCTGAACGACTTCTCGGCCTCGCCATTCGAGCGGGCGGTGGGCAAGGCGTATCAGCTTTATCAGAGCAAGCTGACATTGTCGAACGCCTTAGATTTTGACGATTTGATTATGAAGACGGTGCAGCTTTTGCGCGAGTCGGAGAAGGCGCGGGAGCACTACCAGAACCGCTTCCATTTCGTCCACTGCGACGAGTTCCAGGACGTGAACGACAGCCAGTATCAGTTGCTGACGCTGTTCGCGGGCAAATACAAGAACATTTGCGTCGTCGGCGACGACGACCAGTGCGTCGTCGAGGGGACGCCGATCCTGACGCCGTCCGGGTATGTGCCGGTGGAGCAGATCAAGGAAGGCGACATGGTTCTTGCGGCCTGCGGCGGCTACCATGTCAAGGCGGCGGCGGTCGAAAAGGTTATGGTGAACGACTACGCCGGGCCGGTGCGCCATATCCAGACGGAGCAGGGGGCGGCGGTGCGGGTGACGCCGAACCATGTGATGTTCGGCATTCCGGATAAGCTCACCCTCATGCATGTGTTGGCGAAGCGGCCTGGATGTGAAGAGCCTGCCCTGTTCAGCATGTTCTTTGAGGATTTACCGAAAGGAAGCGGGCTGTGCTTCAGTGTACAAACCGAAAAAGCGCAAGGCGCTTATAACGCAGCCTTTAACTGCTATGACGATGCCTGGGACTACCTGAAACGGTTGCAAAACCGGCAAAATATCCCCGACGTTCAGGTGATCGCAGCTATCGGCGACAACAGGTTTCTGGCGCTGCCTGCCGATGTGCTGTCCACAGTCTACGGCGTTCCGGTTGTTAAAGAGCCTGCGCGATCCCACCCCAAGAGCCGTGTGCAAGGCAGTTCCATTTGCGCCATCACCGACGAGCCATACACCGGCAAGGTCTACGACCTGTCCGTCGCGAACCTCCGCAACTACGTCGCGGGGGGCATCGTCGTCCACAACTCCATCTACGCCTTCCGGGGCGCGAACGTCCAGATCATCCTGAACTTCGAGCGGGACTTCCCCGAC
>JANLUQ010000692.1:0-2360 GCA_031363565.1 Armatimonadota bacterium
GTGAGACGCAGGCACCGCCGGGCCTGCGCGCCGCTCGTGTGGAGCACGACGTGCTCGACGTCCCGGCGCTCCGCGAAGCGCTCGGCATCGCGCAGTGGGACCTCGTCGGCCATTCGTGCGCAGCCGCTCCGGATGCACGCCCTCGGCGCAGGCGGGGTCGATGCCGACGGCGCGCAGGCAGGTCAACTGCTCCACGATGCGGGTGAGGGCCTTGTGGCCGGGCGCACCCGGCGGCTGCCGCGCCCAGCCCAGCACGCTCAGGGGCGTTCCTTCCTTGGACGTGAGCAGCGCGTCCAGCGCCTCGGCTTGGGCGGAGGACAGGTTGCGGGTGAGCTGGCCCGCGACGTGGCGCTCGGCCACGACCAGGACCGCCGCGACCAGGCGCTCGACCACGCTTGGGCCAGGGGCGACGATCCGGCGCCGGCGCAACTCGTCCATCAACGCCGCGGTGATTGCCAGGGCGTTCGTGGTGGCCAGCGCCACCGGCAGCAGCCAGGCCAGCATCTCTCGGCCGTGCCCCGGCGCGTACATGCGGAAGCCGAACGCCTCCCGCAGGTCGTCAAGCTGCTCCTGCCGGGTTTGCCGCCGGGCGGCATAGGCGGCCAGCGCATCAGCGCCGACATGGACCTGCTCGGCGACGAAGCGCAGCGCTGGTTCAGGGATGGCCTCGCCGGGCCGCAACAGCCGGCCGGGGTAGCGGAAGGTGCAAAGCTGTAGGGCGTAGCCGAGCTGGTTGTGCCCGCCGCGGCGCCGGTCCACTGCGGCCAGGTCCGCCCCATCCAAGGTCCAGTGCCGGATGAGGTCGGCCTCGGCGACCGGCAGGGCGAACAAGGCGTCCAGTTGCGCTTCGGTGAGCGCGCGTCGTCTCGGCATGGCGGGGTGTCCCAATCAGGGTGTAGTCTGCCTGCTACGACTCAGGCACGTGCAGGAACAGGGCCTTGCAGGCCGTTCGGCAGGAGGAGTCCAATTGGGACAGCAAGGGCGGCCACCGCAGCGCGCCGCGCTCTACTGCCGGGTGTCCACGGTGGACCAGTCCTGCGCGCGGCAGGAGCGCGATCTCGCTGCCCTTGCTGAGCGCGCCGGCTACCAGGTGATCGGCACCTACAAGGAGACCGCATCGGGGGTGAAGCTGGACCGGGCCGAGCGCCGTAAGGTGCTGGCGCTGGCTCAGCGGCGCGAGATCGACGTGGTGCTGGTGACGGAGCTGTCGCGCTGGGGCCGCAGCACGACGGACCTGCTAGCGACGCTCAAGGAGTTGGAGAGCCGGCGCGTGTCGCTGGTCGCGTTGAACGGCATGGCGTTCGACCTTACGACGCCGCACGGTCGCATGATGGCGACGCTGCTGGCGGGCATCGCCGAGTTCGAGCGCGAGTTGATCCAGGAACGCATCCGCTCCGGCATCGCAGCTGCCAAGGCCCGCGGCAAACGGCTGGGCCGTCAGCCCGGGCAGCGGCCGAAGTCGGACCGGCTGGCGCCCAAGGTGCTGGCCCTCATCGCGCAGGGCCGCAGCTACCGCCTGGTCGGGCGCGAGGTGGGGCTGAGCAAGAACACCGTCGCCGGCATCGTGAAACGCGACAGGCAAGGTTCGCCGTGAAGCAAAACGAGCATGGGCGCATCCTTGCAGTTGCCGCGAAGCGTCACCTGACGCCGGTGGGCGGCCGACGCAAAGGGCAATCCCGTGTTTGGTTGATCGATCACGGCTACTGGCTGGTCCAGATCGAGTTTCAGCCAAGCGGCTGGTCGAAAGGAAGCTACCTGAACGTCGGCGCCCACTGGCTCTGGCGGTACGAACCGGGTCCAATCACCTTCGACTACAATGATCGTGTCGAGGGTTTCATCTCGTTCGAGAGCGGCGAACAGTTCGAACCGGAGGCCGATCGCTTGGCCACGCGTGCCGCCAAGGAGGCCCTCAAGCTCGAAGGCATCTTCGGCTCAATCACCGAAACTGCGCAGGTGCTAACAAACCTGGTCATGGCAGGCCGCACTGGATGGTCCACTTACCATGCTGCCGTTGCAGCAGGCTTGGCAGGCGAGATCTCGCAATCCCAGCGCCTCCTCGAACGAGTGCAGATCGATTTCGCCGATCCTGTTCGATCGGTCGCCTCCAGACTTGAGCGTGTTCTGGATCGCCCTGGCGACTATCGGGCTGCTGTCGAGGTCAGCATAGCCGAGCAGCGGTCTCACAATAAGCTTCCGGTCTGTCCAAACCCGTTTGGCAGCACCGATCTACCTCACCACCGCTGAACGGCGGTGTTCCCTGTTCGTGCTTCGAACCGTGCTATCCTGCCCGTTCTATGGCGTGACCCCAGCCTGGGCTCTGGGGCCATCTCGCCCCGGGTCTGTCGAGTGCACCAACGCCC
>JANLUQ010000089.1:0-6432 GCA_031363565.1 Armatimonadota bacterium
CTGGCGCGCGCCCGCAAGCGGCTCGTGTTCTCCTTGGGCGAACAGTCGGAGGAGACCAAACGTGGATTGTAGCAAGGCCCAAACACTGCTCCACCCCTACATGGATGGGGAACTGGATCTGGCGGCGAGTTTGGGAGTCGAAGAACACCTGCAGGCCTGTCCTGATTGTGCGCTGGCCCATGAGAACTATCGGGCGCTGCGGGCGGGACTGCGTGACAGGGCGCTCTATTTCTCGGCCCCAACCGGCCTTGAAGGACGCATCCAGGCGTCGCTGCGCCGGGTAGATGTGCCGAGTCATCACACCTTTGCCTTGGCCCCCCGGCGCTGGTGGGGCCAAGCGGCGGCTCTGATGCTGGTGGTCTTTTTGGGCTGGGGTCTGTTTCACGCCCGGACCGTGCCGTCCGGCGACGGCCTTCTGGCGCAGGAAGTGGTCGCCTGCCACGTCCGCTCCCTGATGGGCGCTCAACTATCGGATGTCATTTCATCGAACCAGCACACCGTCAAGCCCTGGTTTAATGGCCGGCTGGACTACTCCCCGCCTGTCAAGGACCTGGCGGCCCAGGGGTTCCCGTTGATCGGCGGACGCCTGGACTACCTGGACGGTCGGCCGGTGGCCGCGCTGGTCTACCGGCGTCAGAAGCATCTTATCAACCTATTCGTGTGGCCCACGAAGGCCGGCCAGCAAAGTGCGCAGAGTGCGCCGACCACGATTCAGGGCTACCATGTGCTGCATTGGGAGGCGGCGGGCATGACCTACTGGTCCGTTTCCGATGTCAACGACGTCGAGCTTGCCCGGTTTGAGCGGATGATTCAGGACTGAGGGCTGTGCCCGGTTCACAACGCCGGGTATAATAAGTGGTATGCGACGTATTTGGGCGCTGGCGGACACGCATTTGTCGTTTGCCAAGCCGAAGCCGATGGACATTTTTGGGGAATACTGGCGGGACCACCCGGCGAAGATCGAGGCGTCCTGCCGGGCGGTGATCGCGCCCCATGACCTGCTGCTGATGCCGGGCGACCTGTCCTGGGCGATGAAGCGGGCCGACGCCGATTTGGACCTGGGATGGCTGGCGGCTTTGCCGGGCGTCAAGGTGCTCTGCAAGGGGAACCACGACTACTGGTGGGACTCGGACAAGTCGCTGGACTTTCCGGGCCTGCATGACACGCCGTTCATCTCGGAGGATGGGCGTGTCGGCGTGGCCGGAACGCGCGGCTGGTTCCCCCCAACCGGGACGGATGCCGAGAAGGCGAAGGCGGAGAAGATCATCGCCCGCGAGGTATCCCGGCTGACACGGCGGCTTGAGGGCATCGAGGGCTGCGAGACGAAGATCGCCCTGATCCACTACCCTCCGCTGGACGTCTTCGCGCCGCTGCTGAAAGAACACGGCGTCGAGACCGTGCTGTATGGGCATCTGCACCTGAATGGCCGCGACTACCCCGTCCCCGAGAGGTGGAATGGCCTGCGCGTCCTATGCGTTGCTGCCGACCGCCTCCACTTCACTCCCCGCCTGGTCGCTACGCTGGATTAATCCCATTTTATGGTATAATTACGGCATTAAGAGGTGTGTTAATGCCAACATATGTTCCCATCGTCATCGTCGTTGTCATCGTGCTGGTCATGCTGTCGTTCGCCATGCGGTATATCCCGCTCGGCCTGATGATCACCGCGAACTCAGCAGGCGTCAGCGGCGTCACCCCCGCCAGCCTGATGGGGATGCGCCTGCGGCGCGTTCCGCAGGACCGGATCGTGCTGCCGCTGATCGCCGCCGTCAAAGCGGGCGTGCTGGTCAACCTGAACCAATTAGAGACGCATTATCTGGCTGGCGGCAACGTGGACCGGGTGGTACAAGCCTTAATCAGCGCGCACCGGGCGCAGATCCCCCTGCCCTTCGAGCGGGCAGCGGCCATTGACCTGGCGGGCCGGAACGTGCTGGAAGCGGTGCAGATGTCGGTCAACCCCAAGGTCATCGAGACGCCGAATGTCGCCGGGGTGGCTAAAAACGGCGTCGAGATGAAGGCATTCGCCCGAGTCACCGTCCGAGCCAACATCGAGCAGTTTGTCGGCGGCGCGGGCGAGCAGACGGTGCTGGCGCGTGTCGGCGAAGGCATCGTCACAACCATCGGCTCGGCAGCGACGCACCTTGAGGTCATGGAAAAGCCGGACGCTATTTCCAAGACGGTCCTGGCGAAAGGCCTGGACGCAGGGACGGCCTTCGAGATCCTGTCCATTGACATCGCCGACGTCGTGGTCGGCCAGAACATCGGCGCACGGCTCCAGGCGGACCAGGCGGAAGCGGACAAAAAAGTCGCCCAGGCCAAGGCCGAGGAACGCCGCTCGATGGCGGTCGCGCGTGAGCAGGAAATGAAGGCATACACCCAGGAGATGCAGGCCAAGGTGGTCGAAGCGCAGGCGCAGGTCCCGTTGGCCCTGGCCGAAGCCCTGCGCGGCGGCACATTAGGGGTTATGGACTACTACAACCTGCGAAACTTGCAGGCAGACACGGCCATGCGGAGCGGCATCAGCCGGGCGACGGGCGGTACGGACGAGGATGGCGGCGCAAGCAGCGTGCCGGGCGTGGCGGCATAGCCGCGTTCCTGCAGTACGGCGTTAAGCCCTCGTTTGACCTCATCAACCTCGAAAACAACAAAGAAGAAGAGCAAGCCCTAAACGCTCTCATTCGGGAAAATGCGTTGAAATACGGGGTGGACCTGCATGAAGAAGAAGGCCAAACAGAGCAAGGCGTGCAGAACGTGGAGGTGCTCTTGAAGCAGGCGGAGGCGATCCTAAATCTTGCGGCGCTGCTCTTGGCGCACGCGGAGGACGAGTAGCGGTGAAACTGAACGCCGAAATCATAATCTTTGTTCTAGTCGCCCTCTTCTGGACGGTCCGGGCGATCTTCCGGTTCTTCAAGTGGGCAGGGCGGCAGCTCAAAGGCGGCGTGGTGGATGCGAACCCGGCCGGGCTGGCCCCGCCGCCGTCACAGGCCCCGCCGCCGTCTAAGACCCTCCCTACCCGCGTGCCAGCCCTAGCTCCTGCGCGCCCGATGCCCAGGCAGCCGCAGGCGGGCGGGCCGGCAGTGCTGCGCGAGGCGACGGAGCGCGATTTCTGGCGGCAGGAAGAAGAGCTGGCGGCTTATGAGCCATTGGCGCTCGGGGTCTCGCTGCAATCGCCGACACCGAGCATCGTCCCCGTGGCGAAGCTGTTCGGGAGCAATGACGACCTGGTGCGAGCCATCATCCTGCGGGAAGCGCTGGGTCCACCGCTCTCGCGCCGACATATCCCCAGCGCCCCGCCGCCTCCGATCCCCCAGTAACAACGCTGGTTGTTGGAGACGACGGCGTGTTGGCATGAGGAATGCAAGTGAGATGTCCGGCACAGATCGTGCCGGACATTCGTTTGTAACCTTTCTTTAACCCGCCGTCCGCAATGTTTGGGAACTTGCCTCGCCTGTCTTTCGTCCCACCCAATACAGAATAATACGCCCCTTCCCGGTTTTCCTCAGTAGAAGTACCTGATTGCCTCTACAGGCGGCGAATCCCGGCAAATTCGCCGTTCGTACCCGAGCGTAATCTCGGCTATACTTCTTCTCGTAAGCGCGAACCCAAAGAGAAAGGCTGCTTGTAAACGATTGAACTCACTTAACTCTTATTTCCAGCAGGTGCCGATGCTGGCGGCCCTGCCTGAAGAAACATTGAAACGCTTGGAGCGGGTCATAGAGCAGCGGCAGTACCGCCGCCGCCAGGTAATCCACTTCGCCGACCAGCCTGGCGACTACCTGTATCTACTCTGCACGGGCCGGGTGAAGATCGCCCGCGTCTCCGACCAGGGCCGCGAGCTGACCTTGTATCTGCTGGAAGATGGCTCGCTGTTCGGCGAGACGGGCCTGCTGGAGTCCAGCGACACCTACGACCTGATGGCGGAGACGCTAGAAGACTCGCTGATCGTCGCCTTCCGGCGCTCTGACATCCTGGCCGCCTTGCAGCACTCCCTGCCTGCCACACAGGCCTTGCTGCGGCTGGTAAGCGAGCGGCGGATGCTGGCTGAGAACCAGGTCGCCGACCTGGTGTTTTTGGAGGTCCCTAAGCGGCTTGCCAAGCTGCTGCTGCGGCTGCATGACATCCAGGGAGGAAGCAAGGCAGGGCGCAGTGGGCAGATGCTCAAGGGCAAGCTGACCCATCAGGAGCTTGCGAACATCATTGGGAGCACGCGCGAGACGACAACGCTGATCCTGAACGATTTCAAGCGCCAGGGCATAATAGACTTCCTGGGCCGGAAGCTGCTGGTCACGAACCGGCCTGCACTCGAAAAGCTGGTCAGCGGCACACCGCGCTGACCGCGCGGGAAGCTGAGTGGGAAAGGGGTATACTATTCCATAATGGAGATAACCCTGGTACGTCACGGTCAGTCCGAGTCCAATGCGGGTCTGACCGATTTTCTAGACAGTTCGCTCACGCCGCTGGGTGTCGAGCAGGCGCGGCGGACGGCGCGGCAGCTGCGCGGGGCAGGGCTGACGCGGGCCTATGTCTCCCCGTTGCGGCGGGCGCTGCAAACGATCGCCCCCACCTGCGAGGGGACGGGGCTGCGGGCGGAGGTCTATGCCGATGTCTGCGAGTACTTCAATGCCGCCTGGCCCGGCTACAAAACCTTCCCAGGACTGACGCCCGACCAGATTCAGGAGCAGTTCCCCTTCGCCTTCTTCGGCCATACGTTCCCCTGCGGAGAGACGTGGTGGCCACAGGAACTGGAAAACGATGCTCTGATGTATGCCCGCGCCGTCCGTGTCCGCGACGCCCTGCTGGGGCTGTACGCTCACGCCGACGAGAGCATCCTGGTGGTCTCCCATGCCGAGACCGTTGGCCGACTGACCGAGGCCTTTCTGCGCGTACCGCCCGCGCCGGATGACCCGCCCTGGTCGGACAACTGCGGCATCACGCATCTTCGTATCGGCCAAGACCCCGACGTGCCGGCGATCTTGCTGGCCCAAAACGACACATCCCATCTGGCCTCCGATGCGGCTTGACAAGGCCTTAGTCGTGCGCGGACTGTGCCGGAGCCGGGCTGAAGCGCAGACCGCCCTGGACGAGGGCGCGGTGATGCTGGACGGCCGGACCGTCCAGAAGGCCAGCCTCACGGTCAATGAAGGGGCCGTCCTGACCATTGCCGAAACCGGCCCACGCTGGGTTTCGCGCAGCGCGCTGAAACTGGATGCCGCTTTGGCGGCTTTCGGCATCAGCGCGGCGGGTCAGGCCGCCCTGGATGTAGGGGCATCTACGGGCGGCTTCACCGAATGCCTGCTGCGGCGCGGGGCGATCTCCGTCCATGCCATAGATGTGGGACACGGGCAAATGGTCCCGGCCCTGGCCGCCGACCCGCGCGTCTTTTCGCGCGAGGGCGTTAACGCCCGGACCCTCACCCCCGCCGATTTCCCCCACCCGTTCGGCCTCATCGTCGCCGACCTCTCCTTTATTTCGCTCACACTCGTGCTGCCCGCGCTGGCCCCGCTGCTTGGCGCGGACGGTGACCTGGTCTGCCTGGTCAAGCCGCAGTTCGAGGTCGGGCAAGCGAGGCTTGGCAAAGGGGGCATCGTGCGCGATTCGCGGGCGCGGGAAGAGGCGGTGGCGCGAGTAGTCGGGGCAGCAGGTGCCTGCGGCCTGGTGGAGCAGGGGCGAATGACCAGTCCAATCGAGGGTGCCGAGGGGAACATCGAGTTTTTGCTGTGGCTCAAAACGGGGGCAGGAAGCGGCGGAGGCGACGGTGAATAAGACAGGCATCATGGCTGAACTCACACGGATCGAAGTCAACCACGCGGAGATGACCGAGGCTCTGCGGGGTGAGCTGATCGCCGCCGCGCGTGAGGCGCAGGCGTCCGCCTATGCCCCCTACTCGAACTTCGCGGTCGGGGCCGCCATACTGGTCAGTGATGGCAGCATCTACCGGGGCTGCAACATCGAGAACGCCTCGTTCGGCCTAACGGTCTGTGCCGAGCGGGTCGCCCTCTTTAATGCGGTCAGCGATGGGCGGCTGGACATCGTCGCCGTCGCCGTCGTTTCCAGCGCCCCCAAGTTGTGCAAGCCCTGCGGGGCCTGCCGCCAGGTCATCGCCGAATTTTCCCAGGCCAACAACCCCATCATCGTCCTCTCCGCATCTCAGTCCGGCGAGACCGAGCTACAGACTATCACCACGCTGCTTCCCGACACGTTCACTCTGCTATAGTTACTCTGCTGTAGTTTATTCTACTGTAGCCGACGGATTTTCCAGGTCGCCCGACGGTGCTTTCAGCGCGTAGGTGTGCGGGTCCCCCTTTCTCCGGCCTCATTCCGCCAGAGACTGACTACACGCCCCTCTCTGCAACACCTTCAGGCCCGCCGTCGTGGGCGCGAGCAGGCCCCGACTCCCGGTGCAGCCCGCGAAGAAGGGCGCCTCTTTTAATG
>JANLUQ010000096.1:0-4295 GCA_031363565.1 Armatimonadota bacterium
GTGGAGGAGCGTTTGCCAGGCGGTGCCGGTGGGCGCGGAGGCCGACCGGTGGTTTACGGACTACCTGCACGTTCCCTGCCGCCTCGTATTCATGCCTGACGAGACGCGGCGGCTGGTCAATCCCAACTACAGCGCGGGCGAAGGCATTGTCAGCTTCGCCGACGGCTACCCGCTCCTGCTGCTGGGTGAGGCGTCGCTGGATGACCTCAACACGCGGCTGGAAGCGCCCGTGCCGATGAACCGCTTCCGGCCAAACCTCGTCGTCTCCGGGGTGCCCGCCTATGCCGAAGACGGCTGGGCGAAGGTCCGCATCGGCGAGGCGACCTTCCACGGCGTCAAGTCCTGTGACCGCTGCGGCCTGACCACCGTGGATCAGGCGACCGGCGAGGCCGCCGGGCCTGAGCCGCTCAAGACACTAGCCTCCTACCGGCTCAAAGACCAGAAGGTCCTGTTCGGGCAGATGCTTATCCCGGATGGCACCGGCACCGTGCGTATCGGTGACGCCGTCGAGGTGCTATGACGACAGACAACGAGACACCGCCCCTGCTCCAGATAGACCGGGCCACGCTGGTCAAAGGTGGGACGCGCATCCTGGACGACTTGAGCCTCACTATTGCCCTGGGCGAGCATACCGCCATCATCGGTCCGAATGGGTCGGGGAAATCCTCGCTCATCAAGCTCATCACCCGCCAGCACTATCCGCTGGCGGGCGCGGACGGCAGGCCGCGCGTCACCCTCTTTGGCCGCGGCCGCTGGGATGTCTTCGAACTCAGGACTTTGCTCGGCATCGTGTCCGCCGATCTGCACCAGACCTTTGTCAATGACGGCACGCTCACAGGTAGGGAGGTTATCCTGTCTGGCTTCTTCGCTTCGCAGGGCTTGGCAGCGCACCATGCCGTCACGCCGACCATGCAGGACCGGGCACAGGAGGCGCTGGACCTGATGGAGGCCGGCTCGCTCGCCGGCAAGCCGATGGCGCACCTGTCTACGGGGGAGGCGCGGCGCATCCTGATTGCCCGCGCCCTCGTCCATGACCCGCGCGCCCTGCTGCTGGATGAGCCGACGACGGGACTGGACCTGATCGCCCGCCGCCGGTTTTTGGAGACGCTGCGCCGCATCGCCCGGCGCGGCACGACGGTCATCCTGGTCACGCATCATGTCGAGGAAATCCTGCCGGAGATCGGGCGTGTGGTCTTGATGCGAGGCGGCGCGGTCTTCCGCGACGGCCCGAAACGCGATATCCTGACGCCGCCGAACATGACGGCATTATTCGATGCGCCAGTCCATGTCCGCGAAGAGGCGGGCTACTACGCAGCGGGGTACAATAGCGCTCTATGAACGGCGTACTGAACATTGATAAGCCCCCTGGCATGACCTCGCACGATGTCGTCGCCCGCGTTCGGCGCATTGCCCGCCTGAAGCGCGTCGGCCATGCGGGGACACTGGACCCGGACGCGACCGGGGTGCTGCTGGTGTGCCTGGGTGCTGCCACCCGGATCTCGGACTTCCTGGCCGATGAGGGCAAGCAGTATTGGGCGACGCTTGCGCTGGGCGTGACGACGACGACCGAGGATGCCTCGGGCGAAGTCCTGACCAAATCGGACGCAAGCCATATCACCGAGGCAGATTTGGCCGCCGTCCTGCCGCGCTTCCTCGGCGATGTGTCTCAGATCCCGCCGATGGTGAGTGCGGTGCATCACGAGGGGCGACGGCTGTATGCGCTGGCCCGTGAGGGCGTCACAGTCGAGCGGGCAGCGCGGACGATCCGTATTGATGCTCTTGCGATGGCTGACTTCATACCGGGGGAAGTGGCGACGGCGACGCTTGACATCGCCTGCGGCAAGGGAACTTACATCCGCACCCTCTGCGCCGACCTGGGCGCTGCATTGGGGGTGGGGGGACACATGGCGACCCTGCGCCGAACGCGCGTCGGCGCATTTGGCGTCGAGGCGGCAGTGCCGCTGGCCGATCTGACCGAGGAGAACCTGCCGGGCCTGCTGGTCTCGCCCGCCGATGCGCTGGACAGCCTGCCCGCGCACCATGCCCATACGGATTTGGATGGGGAGGCAATCCAGCACGGCCGCGCGCTGCCCTCGGCCCTGCCGCCGGACACTGTGGCCCGCATTTTAGATGCCCAGGGCACGCTCATCGCGCTGGGGCGGGCGGACGGGGAACAACTGCATCCGTTCAAGGTGTTCGCCCTGTAATGACAGCTATGCGTACCATCTATCCGCTCCAGGACTCGGCTGAGACGCTGCAAGACACCGTCGTCGCCATCGGCGTCTTCGACGGCGTCCATCGCGGGCACCAGGAGATTTTAAAGCAGACTGTCCGGGAGGCCAGTTCGCAGGGGCTGACGCCGGTCGTGCTGACTTTCGATATCCACCCCACAGAACTGTTCGCGCCCCAACAGTCGCCCTCGTATATCGCCTCGCTCTCGCAGCGGGTGGAACTGATAGAGGAGTTCGGTGGCGGTATCGAAGCCGTCGCCGTCGTGCGTTTCGACAAGGCTTTCGCAGGCCTGTCCCCAGAAGCCTTCGTCGCGGACGTGCTGAAAGACACTTTGGGGGCGTGCCACGTCCTCGTCGGCGCGGACTTTTGCTACGGGACGCGGCGGTCGGGGTCGGTGACGACGCTGCTCCGCGACGGCGCGCGCAGCGGCTTTACCGTCACCGTCGTTCCGCCCATCCTCATCGGCGGGGAGCGCGTCAGCAGCACCCAAATACGCGGCCTGGTGGCAGGCGGCGATCTGCCCGCCGCAACGCTCCTGCTCGGCCACCCATTCGTCGTCCAGGGCGTCGTCGGCCATGGCAAACGGCTGGGCCGGACGCTGGGCTATCCGACGGCCAATCTCGCCCCAATGCAGCCCGGCCAGCTCCTGCCCGGCAATGGCGTCTACGCCGCCTACGCCCGCTTGGCCGACGGGCGGGCGGTCCGCGCCGCTGTCAGCGTCGGCACGAACCCGACGACGGACACCGACGGGGGCCGCAAGGTCGAAGCGTTCCTGATGGACGGTTTCACCGGAGACCTATACGACCAGCCTTTCGCGCTGGACTTCCGCGAGAAGGTCCGGGACGAGCAGAGGTTCGACGGGCTGGACGCTTTGGTCGCCCAGATGGGTTTGGATGTGGCCCGGATCGCCGCCCTGCCTCTGGAACCGTAGGGCGTGGCGAGGTCACTTCTTAGGCTTGCTCATCTGCGTCAACCGATTGAGCATGAACGCCGGGGCGATCCGGCTCATCGTCTTCAGCACGTTGCTCAGACCGGGGCGAATCTCCAAACTCCCCGACTCGATCCCGGCAATGGCCTGCTTCGCCAGGACCCCCACGTCCATCGCCTTCTGCCCCTTCATCTCCTCCGCGAACTCGCCCCGGAACAGCGGCGTCTCGACGCCGGGCGGGGCCAGCTCGATCACGGTAACGCCCGTCCCGTCAAGCTGGACGCGCAGGGATTGGGTGAAGGAGTGGAGGGCGGCCTTGGTGGCGCTGTAGACCGGCGACAGGGGTAGGGGAACGAAGGCCAGGCCCGACGTCACATTCACGATCAAGGCGTCCTCGCGGCTCTTGAGGTGCGGGAGGAACTGCTGGATCATCCGCACCGGGCCGCTCAGGTTGATCTCGATCTCGCGCGTCACGTCATTCAGGTCGCGGTCCTGATTGAGATTCAGGTTCCGCATGATGCCGGCGTTGTTGATGAGGGTGTCAAGCGCCGGGAAGCGCGCGAGTACGCTGTCATGCAGCGCCGTAATGGCCGCCGGATCACTTACATCGCTCTTGAAGGCATGGACGCCGGGCAGCGCGCGCTTGGCGGTGTCGAGCTTCTCCTGATCTCGGCCAGTGACGATGACCGTGCTGCCGCGTTGAAGAAGCTGCTTCGCCAGTTCGAGGCCGATGCCGCTGGTTCCCCCGGTTATCAACACGGTCCTGTTTTCTAGTCTCATAAACCCCTCTGCGTCTCCCGAGTTCAGACTTGTGGCTCGACTTCAAAGTCGAAGTCAATGACGCCTTCAAGGATGGGCTTCAGATAAGTCTCGATGACGGCGCGGTGGGCTGGGTGCGGGCCGTAGGCGTCGAACGATGCCCGGTCCGAGAACCGAATGACCAAGGCGTGCGTGTAGCCCTGCGCCCGGCTGGAGAAGTCTGCGCCGCAGGCCAGGTCCGTGATGCCCGGAATGCTGTCTTTCAGACCGCGCAGCCCCTCCATACCTGCGGCCACCTGTCCGTTCGTCGCCTCCGGTTTCCAGCGGAAGAGTACGATGTGTTCGATCATGGTGTTTGTCCTTCCCTTACTCGCCT
>JANLUQ010000100.1:0-3836 GCA_031363565.1 Armatimonadota bacterium
ACCGTCACCGTGGGCGCGACGCGCGGGCGCTGGGCCGGGCAGCCCGCCCGGCGGGCTGTCGTCATCGAGCTGCCAGATACGATGCGGGCGACGAAGGCGACGCTGAACGGCAAGCCGCTTCCTGTTGGCTACGACGCCGCCACAGATACCAATATCATCAAGCTCCCCGCCCGGCCCATCGGCCAGGTGGTCGCGGTCGTCGTCCAGGCCAAGGCAGGTGGCTGGGACGCCCTGCAAATCCGAGCCGCCGAGCGCTGTGCGCGCGGGGTGACGGGCTTGTCGTCTACCACCCTGTTGCTGCCCGCATGGCTGGGGCCGATGCCCCGCGCCGCCTCCGTGGCCCGCATCCTCCTGGCGGACACCGGCACGGGCAAGACTGCCTCTCCGCTGACGCCCACCCAGCAGGAAACGCTTCTGTCTACCTTGGGCGTTGGCCTCGTCCGCAAGAATGAAGGAACCTACCTCTATCATGGGGCGATGCGCGACCTGTTCTACGCGCCGCGCGGGGTGATTGATGGCGACCAGGTCCAGGTCGCGGGGCAGGCGGCGGTGGCCCTGCCGCTGTCCGGCGCCCCGCTCCATGTCAGCGGCCCGCCGCACATCTGGCGGGGTCGGACGGTCTTTACGCCCGTCCAGGTCAGCTTCAGCATCCAGGGCAAGACCTACCATCTGCCCGCCGCGCCGCCGCCGGACAACGCTCTGATGACTGATGACAACGTGGCGGGCACAGCCAAAGTCACGGTCAGCGGGACGGAGGGTGGCTACTCCGCCGAGGGTGCCGTGGACGGCGTCGCCGGCGGCTACCCGGACGACAAGAGCCAGGAGTGGTCGGCGGGAAGTACCGTCGGCGCGACACTCACTCTGACCTGGGCGACCCCGCAGACCATCGGCCACATCCTGCTGTACGACCGGCTCAACCTGACCGACCAGATCACGTCCGGCCTAATCACCTTCAGCGACGGCAGCACGCTCCCCGTCGGCGCGCTGCCGGACGACGCCAAGACGCCCTTCGATCTGCACTTCCCGGCCAAGACGGTCACGTCGCTGACCTTCAAAGTCACCGGCGTCAAGGCCGGGACGCAGAACGCAGGGCTGGCCGAGATCGCCGTCTTCCGGGCGAAGTAAGCCCCCCTCCGCCCCTCTTCCGCCCCTCTCTCGCCTGCGGGGGAGGGGTGTGGGTCCACGCGCTCGCCTACACGAAAGGCTTTGCCATGAAACTGTTCTTAACGCTCATCGCCCTCCTCTCCGTCACGGTGTCCATCGCCGCCGTCGCCCCTGACGCCGCTCCGCGCGTTGCCGTTTTCGCCCAGCCCGGCTTCCCGCCCTATGGCACGCCCGCCTCGCTGGCCCCCAAACACGTCGCCGCCGACCTGCAAGCGGCGGGCCTCCCCGCCGACCTGCTGGACGCCGCCGCGCTGGCCGACCCCGCCCGGCTGAACGCCAAGAGCTACGCCGCCGTCATCCTGCCCTGCGGCAACGCCTACCCGCAGGTCGCCTTTGCCAATCTGAGGGCGTTCCACCAGGCGGGCGGCTGCCTGGTCCTGTCCGGCATCCCCTTCACCCATGCCGTCGCGCAGCAGGCGAACGGCGACTGGAAGGACCTGGGCCACGACAGCGACCCCGCCCTGTTCGGGGCTGGGGGCATCGGGGTGGGGAGCTTCAAGGGCGGCCCCGCCGGCAAGGCCGTCATCCCCCAAGATGACCCTTTGAGCCTGACCGGCCTTAAACTGGATTGGGGCTTCGGCGAGGACGCACAGGCCCTCGACCCCGCCACGCTGCCCGCTGGGGTGGAGGTGCTCCCGATCCTGACGGCAGGCGGGCAGCCCACGGCGGCCCTTCTTATCCACAAGAACGACGCCTTCACCGGGGCTGTGGACGTCTGGACGGCGACCGGGTTCCGCGACGGTCCCCTCAAAGCCTATGCCACGGAGCAGCTTTTGACACGTGGCACGGTGGCCGCCCTGGCGCAGAAGTCCCTGCTGTCCTCCGCCCGCAAAGCCACCGCCCTGGCTGCGCTGGACCGAATACCGCACCCGCACATCTACGCCGGACTCACTCTGCCGACCCCGCGCCGAGCTTACGCGACATTGCAGCCGAAGTCGCCGCCGCCTGTCCGCCACCTCTACGTCGCCGACGTGCGCCATCTGACCCACGACGAGCAGCTCTTGCTCACGTCCCTGCAAGGACTGGTCAACCGGACGCAGCCGCGCATTTACCTTGTCGCCAGTGACGACGACTCGTTCTGGCTCCAGGCCATGCAGGACCAGGGCCAGACGGACGCCCCGGTCCCCGTCGCCGACCCGATGACGCTACTCACGACGTTCAAGAGCGCCTACAAGGGCGCAGTCGTGGCCGACCCCAAGGTCTATCTCTCTCCCTGCATCGCTGTGGACATCGCCGGGGCCGATGACCTTGTGATCGCGACGCCCGAACTCGCCACCCGGCTCGGGCTGGTCATCAAGAACGATCTGCGCGGAAAGTTCAAGGACGATGCCGACGCCCTGCACTATGCCCGGACAGCCCTCCTGCCGCGCCTGAACCCATACCTCTGCCTGTGCCTCGACCCGCCCCTCCTGGGAAGCCAGGTAGACGACATCATCGCCGCCAAGGGTATGGCCTTCTGGATCACCGGCCCGAAGGCGCAGGACCGGCCCGGCGCGGACGGGGACGCCGAGCAGGCCGAGATCGAGGCCACCTTCGCCCAGATGCCGCTGGGCGGCGTCGTGCGCGGCTTCTGGTGGCATGGCGACGGCGTGGGCGTTGACGAGGGGCCGGGCGTCTCGCTCGGGTCGCGCTTCGGCAAGATCACGACGGTCAGCGACTATGTCGCCAACTACTCGGTCCTGAGCGGCGTCCCCATTGGCGCCCTGAAGCAGAAGACGCAGCCGCCCGCCCCAAAGTATGACCCGACGAAGGTCTATTTGGCCCTGACCATGTCCGACGGCGACAACCTCTGCACCTGGCGCGGCTACTTCCGGCAGTATTTCACCGACCCGCTGCACGGCACGTTCCCCATCGGCTGGGGCATGGCTCCCTCGCTCATTGATGTCTCCCCGACCCTGGCCCGCTGGTACTACGACCATGCCGCCCCGACCGACGAGTTCCTGTGCGACGTGTCCGGTGTCGGCTACATCTACCCACCCGACTTCGCCACGGCTCTTAAGGATCGCTCCGGCGCCACGGCGGACTTCTACAGCCTGACCCAAAAATACATGGACCGCATGGACATGAAGACGGTCCGGCTGATGAACGTCCGCACCGAGGACATCGCGGGGGTGGGCGCGGACCTCCCCGGCGTCGCCTTCCTGATGCCCGACTACGGCACCCAGGGCGGCGATTCTTACAGCCACTTTACCTACACCCTGCCCAAGACCGGCCAGCCCGTCTTCCGCGCCGTCTCCTACGGGCCGGGCGCCCAGACGCTCGCCAACCAGGTGCGCGGCAGCGTCGGTGCCACCCGCCCCGCCTTCGTCAACGCCTTCATCTGGAATTGGGGTTCCAAGCTGTCCGATATTCGGGACATGCTCGCCAATCTGGGCCCGGGCTATGTCGCCGTCACCCCCTCCCAGCTCAACGCCCTCTACCGCCAGGCCCACATGACCAAATAGGCACAGGCCAGCCCATGAGGTATACTCAATGGAGAGCGGAACAGGACCAAAATAGGGGAGGCTCCTATGACCACTGCTACCACTGATGATGCACTGGCGACGCGGCTGCGCGCCCTGCGCGACACAGACGGCGACTCTAACGCGCTCGTCGCTGATGCCCTCGCCGAGACCGTCCGCCTTGCCGCCCTACCGTAAGACGGAACTGCTGTTCCTGCACCTCTTCCTGCG
>JANLUQ010000116.1:0-3679 GCA_031363565.1 Armatimonadota bacterium
CCCAATTGGCAACGCTCTGGGGGTTGACGCCCAGGTGTCTTGCGATGCGCCGGAAGTTAGTGCCGTCCACATAGAGCTTGAGGGCCTGGCGGCGCAGGGACAGGTCGTAGCCTTGCTTCTTGGGCACGGGAGTGTAGGTGCGTCCGCAGTGGCGACACTCGCGGCGGGCAGTGCCGGTTTTGTTCTTGCCGGCGCGGTGCTGTTTGGTGGTCGCCCCGCAGGCGGGGCAGGTCAGTTCTTGCTCAGACATGAGCCTATTATAGCGCAAAAATACTTGCCGATGTAAACTCGACACTCCCCAAAAGTCGCACCCTTGACAACAGTGAGGATATGTGTTATATTAGATATGTTCAGTTGCGCGGCTTACCCCAGGTCGCCCCGAATACTGTTCACCCACACGGCTTGTCGCCCTCGGCCGCGTTTATTTGTCCGAACCTGTACGCACGTCGCTCCTGTTGATGCCGTCATTTTCGCAAGTAAGCCGCGCCCGTGAGAGAAAGCACCTCCTTTTCCACAGGCTGCCTCGTTCGCTCCAACTGAAGAGTTTAAACCGAACCGCCCTCATAAGGAGGCCATCCCATGCCTGCGACACTCAGTTACCCTGGTGTCTACGTCGAGGAGATTCCCAGCGGCGTCCGTACCATCACCGGCGTCCCCACCTCGGTCACCGCCTTTATCGGCCGCGCCGTCCGGGGGTCGGTCAATGACCCCGTCCCCCTGTTCAGCTACGGCGACTATGAGCGCGTCTTCGGGGGACTCTGGGCCGACAGCCCGATGAGCTACGCCGTGCGCGACTACTTTCTCAACGGCGGAGGTGAGGCCCTGGTCGTGCGCCTGTTCCGTCCCGATCCAGCCAGTCCCAACGACACCGCGCAGCTTTCCGTGGGCGGCCTGAACCTCCTGGCTGCCAGCCCTGGCGCGTGGGGTGCGAACCTGCGCGCCCGCACCCTGGTCCCGCCTGTTGACGCCCGCTCCGCCGAGACCAGGGCGCTGCTGGGACTGGGACCGAGCGACGCCCTGTTCACGCTCCAACTCACCGACACATCGCCCGGCGGCGCGAGTGAGACATTCCTCAACCTGACCCTGGTGGATGGCCCGCGCCGAATCGATAAGGTGCTGAAAGACATCTCCTCCCTGGTCCGCTTCAGCGGCGTGCCCGACCCCAAGGCCGCCGTCACCGAGGGTGTGGATGCCGCCACGCAGACGACGGTGGACGCAAAGACAGCGCTTGCGGCGGCAAAACAGCAGGTGGCGGTCCTGTCTGCTCCCGTGCCGACGACCACGGCGGCGGACGCCGCGACCGCGCAGAAAGGTGTAGACAGCGCCACATCCGCCGTGGCGGGCGCGGCGCGGCAGCTCACGACCGCGCAGAACGCCGCCCCGCCGGTCCCCGCCGACCTCGCCGCCGCGCAGGCCGCCGTGGATGCCGCTAACGTGACTCTCGCCACCGCCCAGCTCACACTGGCGAACACGAATCTGGTGGCCGCGCAGAAGGCCGCCCCACCGGTGCCTGCCGACATCAAGAGCGCGCAGGACGCCGTTGCCGCCGCGACAGTCGCCTTCGGGGCGGCCACCGGCAATGCGGCGCGCAGCGCCGTCACCCGTACCAGCAGTGCCGCCCTGACCAACCCCGCCGCGCCGGTCTCGGACGGCCTTCCCCTGGACACTGTGGCCTACCTAGGAAGCCAGGCCGGCAAGACCGGCCTGTTCGCCCTGGAGAAGACCGACATCTTCAATCTGCTGTGCATCCCCCCCCCCGCCCTGGGCGCGGACACGCCGGTCAGCGTCTATCAGGCTGCCATGACGTACTGCGTCCAGCGCCGCGCGCTGCTCCTCGTGGACCCGCCCGCCAATTGGGCCTCCGCCGCCGATATCACGGCCAACAACGAGCAGAAACTGACCGACCTGAACCTGAGCGGGACCGAGGCGCGCAACGCCGCGCTTTATTTCCCGCGCGTGCTCCAGTCCGACCCGCAGCGTAGCGGCCAGATCGGCGCGTTCGTCCCCTGTGGCATCGTCGCCGGCGTGATGAGCCGCACCGACACCCAGCGCGGCGTCTGGAAAGCCCCCGCCGGCCTGGATGCCTCCCTGAATGGTACCCTGGGGCTGGAACACCCGATGACCAACGGCGAGAACGGGCTGCTCAATCCCCTGGGCGTCAACTGCCTGCGAAACTTCCCGGTCTTCGGCAGCGTCGTCTGGGGCGCGCGGACCCTGCGCGGCGCGGACCAGGTCGCCGACGAATACAAATACGTCCCCGTCCGCCGGCTGGCCCTGTTTATCGAGGAGAGCCTGTACCGGGGGACGCAGTGGGTCGTCTTCGAGCCGAACGATGAGCCGCTCTGGGCGCAGATCCGGCTGAACGTCGGCGCCTTCATGCAGAACCTGTTCCGCCAGGGCGCCTTCCAGGGCGGCACGCCGCGCGATGCCTACTTCGTCAAGTGTGACAAAGAATCCACGACCCAGAACGACATCAATCTGGGTATCGTCAATATCGTCGTCGGCTTCGCCCCGCTCAAGCCCGCCGAATTCGTCGTCCTCAAACTCCAGCAGATTGCCGGACACATTGATGTTTGACGAGTGACGGCGCAAAGGAGACCGCAAAATGGCAGAGTTCAGCGTCAACGCCCAGCGTTTCGACCCTTACAAGAACTTCAAGTTCCGCGTCAAATGGGACGGCCGCTACGTCGCGGGCGTCAGCAAGGTCGGCGCGCTCAAACGCACGACCGAAGTCGTCAAGCACCGCGAAGGCGGCGACCCCAGCAGCAGCCGCAAGTCGCCCGGACGGACCGAGTACGACGCCATCTCCCTGGAACGTGGCGTCACGCACGATATGGCCTTTGAGCAGTGGGCCAACAAGATCTGGCAGATCGGGGTGGGCTTGGGCAGCGAGGTCTCGCTCAAGGACTTCCGCAAGGACATCATCCTCGAACTCTACAATGAGGCCGGACAGAACGTGATCTCCTACAAGATCTACCGCTGCTGGGTGTCCGAGTTCCAGGCCATGCCCGATCTGGACGGCAACGCGAACGCGGTGGCGATCCAGCACATCAAACTCGAAAACGAGGGCTGGGAGCGGGACACCTCCGTGGTCGAGCCGAGCGAGCCGACCTTCACCGTCCCGGCAGGGTAGCACGCCGTGCTGTCTCTGTCCGCGAACGAACTGCTGGACGTCTGGGACCGGGGCCAGGGGCGACCGCAGACGGAGCGCGCCCTGCTTCTGCTGGAAGCAGTGTGCCGGGAGGCCGACCGGGGCGAGATCGCTCGGTGTAGCATCGGACGGCGTGACGGGCTGCTGCTGACACTGCGCGAGCGCCTTTTCGGCATCCCGATCCAAAGCGTCATGGCTTGCCCCCTTTGCGGCGAGCGTCTGGAACTGGACTTCACGACGACGGATATCCGGGCTGCCGCCCCCGAAGCGCCGCTGCTCTCGGTGTCTCTTGACGGCTACGAAGCCACCATCCGCCTGCCTGATACCAGCGACCTCTGGGCGGCTGGTGCGGCCGGTGATGTGGCGGCCATCGCCCGCCGCCTTCTGAGATCATGCGTCGTGCGCGCGGAGTATGAGGCTGAGGTGGTGGAGTGCGAAGACCTGCCTGACACCGTGGTCGCCGAGATCAATCGCCGTCTGGCCGAGGCTGACCCACAAGCCGACACTCAGATCGCCCTAACTTGCCCC
>JANLUQ010000127.1:0-26134 GCA_031363565.1 Armatimonadota bacterium
TGCGGCGGGAACCGGTGGTGCTGATGCGGCGGGAGCCGGTGGTACTGATGCGGCGGGAGCCGGTGGCGCTGATGCGGCGGGAGCCGGTGGCGCTGATGCGGCGGGAGCCGGTGGTGCTGATGCGGCGGGAACCGGATTGGATTGGGCGGTAGGCACATTCTCCGTAGGTATGGGCGGCACCGGGGCAGGCGGCGTCAGGACGGCGCGCAGGTTCTTGGCCCAGGACTCGGCCAGCAGGGATGGCTTAGCGACATTGGCTGCCGCCGCATCTTGAGGCGTCACCGAGAGCAGCGTCGTCCCAGCGAGGGCGAGTGCGGCCCCCCCCGTAACCGTCATCGTTACCTGGACGGCGTCCGGGGTCGTGGCGGCGGGCTGGTTCGCCAGGCGTGCCAGCCGGGCCGTCAGCATGTCCGCCCGCTCGGCGGCCGTCAGGCCACCCATCTGCGGGCCACGCACTTTCAGGATGACCTTGCCGCGCAAAGTCACCGAGGCCGGGTCGCCGCCGACTTGGGCGAAGTCGGTCGTCACCGTCAGCGGCGGGTTGGCGGGGATCTTCGGCTCGGGGGCGTTCGAGGGCCGCCAGTTGACGCGCGGCAGGACTTGCTGTAGCCGCGCCGCCCAGAGTTTTGCCACTTCCAGGGGGGTCTTACCGCCCCCAGCGGCTTTGACTGTAGCAGGGTCCACGGTGATCAGGCGTCGCCCCAGGGCATAGATGACGGGGTAGCGGTTGTAGCGGCTCTTGGGCGGCGGCAGATAGACGACGACATCGGAGGGCAGGATGACGGGGTTGCCGAGCAGGGGCGTCACCCGGCTCAGGATGACGTTGATACGCTGGTCGGGAGTCATGCCGCCGGCAGCCCCGCGCAGACGTAGGACAGGGTAGCCGCCGAGGTTCAGGTCAGCGGGGGGGTCTATCGGCGTCGGTGCAGGCGGGATAGGCGTCATCGCTGGGGCAGGAACGCCGGGCGGCGTTTGGGCCGTGAGGGGTCCGTGGCCGAGCGAGAACAGCAGGGCAGTGGTGGTCAGGGCAGCGGCGGCAAAACGAGGCCGGCTCGAACATGAGCGCATGGGTACTTCTCCTTCAATCGCCGCGCGGACGCGGCGGTCTATTCCAATGACGTTCCCCAGGACGCGCGGGTTCCCGTCATCCGCAGTGCAGGGTATAGTATGCCATGCCGAAAGCACTTTTCGCACCCTTGTTTCTGCTGGACCTGGCCGCGACGCTTTACATGTGGGGCGTCATTTGGACCGTGCAGCTTGTCCACTACCCCTTGTTCGCCCGCGTCGGCGCCCAAAACTGGGAGGACTACCACACGTCCCACACTCGTCTGATGACCCTGGTCGTCCTGCCCGCTATGGTGACGGAGCTTGGTACATCCGGCCTGCTGGCTCTGACGCGGCCCTCGTGGCTTGCACCCGGCCTGCTCTGGGCCGGGTTCGCCCTGGCCGCCCTGACCTGGGCGGTCACATTCTTCGTCTCGGTCCCGCTCCATGATACGCTTTCGCGCGGCTTCGATGCTGCCGTCATCACCCGCCTGGTCTCCACCAACTGGTTCCGCACCGCTCTCTGGACTGGTCACGCCGTCGTATTGCTGGTACAGGTGTGGCGGCTGCTTCCCAAGGCTTGAAGACAAGAACGCCCTCGCCTGAATAATCAAGCGAGGGCGTTTTGTAAGCTGCCGGACTAGGACTCGAACCTAGGACCTACTCTTCCAGAGAGAGTCGTTCTGCCAACTGAACTATCCGGCACTATTGTTCTTGTTTACGTTTCGCCCTGCGAAGTTGTCAGTCTGGCTATGACAATGGGGGCAGAGCCTCACCAGGTTTTCGAGACGGTTATCATCATTGATGCCGCTGCGATGGTGCATCGTTATCGAAAGCGGCTCACCAAGCAAATCCATTATACCACAGCGACCGCACTTTTGCTCCAGCAGTCCCTCTTCGATCAGGCGCTTCTTCAAATGGGTGCGTATTGTGCGGCGCCCCGGCATCATGAGAACTTCAATCGGGATGCGCCTGGGCCGCGTCACGATCCGGCCATCGTTTTTAGCGGAGTACCACGCACTGGTGCAAATGCCGAACTGCCTGCGACATTCGTTGACGCCATGCCCTGCGTCGTAGTGCTTCTGCACCTCAGCCCAGTCGTGAACTTTGTAGCTCGGCGGCTCTTTCACGTTTTTTGCATGATAGGCCACAGTGGACTTGGCGCAGCCGACTTCGGCGACGATCTGGCTGTATGTCCTGCCTGCGGCAAGCAGGGCGAGTATCCGCTGTCTCATGGCCCATCCTTAGTGAAAACATCACCCGGACTCCATTTCAGACGCGCAGATTATACCCGCCCCGTGGGGGCTTGTCAACCCGCCGCTCGCGGCCCCATATCTTATGGGGCCGGCAGTTCCTTCGGCGTTTGGAGGTGCAGGAGCAGGGTCGGCTCATCGGCCGCCTTGATCTCCAGCACGGTCTCGCCATTGGGGCTGACGTGGACCCGGAGGCTCTGCGGGACGGCGATCAGACGCTCGATGTGGGCTGCACCTTCCGTCCCGAGCATCAGGACCAGCGACCCGGCCGCGCTACCCTTGCTTTCCAGAGTCATGCCGACGAAGGGCAAGTTCTCGGCGGCGTACTGATCGCCCTCGTCCGCGCCGACCGATTCCAGGGAAGCAGTCGTCCCTTGGTGCCGTTTGCTGAAGTCCTCCGCGAAGGCGGCCCATTCGCCGCGCTCGATCTCTTGTGTGTCGCTGTTCATAAGGTTCGTTCCTTTCGAGAGAAAAGCCATTTCCTTTATACTACCCAAAATTGGCGGATCATTCGCGTCAGTCAGGCTGTATGATAAGAATCGAAGGGCGCGGCAGGGAAAAGAGGGCGCGATAAATCGCGCCCCCACGTCGTCACAGACACGGGCACCGCTCTGTTACGGGACGCGGACGCCACGCGCGGCGACCCAGAGCTTATACCAGTCGGTGCGCGAGAGCTGAATGGAAGCCGCGCCTGCCGCCTCATGGATATGGGCGGGATCGTTGGAGCCGACGAGCGGAATGATCTTCGAGGGGTGCGCCAGCAGCCAGGCCAGGGCAAGCTGCCCAGGTGTGGCATCCCCGTAGGCCGGGCCGAGTTCGCGCAGGGCGTCGAGGGTACGCTTGACGGCGGGGGCGGTGTCGGGCGAAACTTCCCGCCGGCCCGACAGCCAGCCGCCGCCCAGGGGGCTGTAGGCCAGAGGCGTGATGGACAGCTCTTCGCACTGGTCCAGGACGCCGTCGCCCGCGTCGCAGGTGGCTGCCTCGCTGCTCGCCCGTCCGCCCGCCGCACCCTCGTAGATGGGGTCGAGCCGCAGGAGGGAGATGGCGATCTGATTGGAGACGATGGGAGCCTTCAGGTACTTCTGCAAGGCTAATGTCTGCTGCGGGTAGTAGTTGGAGACACCGATGGTCTTAATCAAGCCTTCGTCTACCAACTCGTCCAAAGCGGCGGCAGTCTCGGCGGCGTGGGTCAAAGGGTCGGGCCGGTGCAGTTGATACAGGTCCACCGAGTCAATGCCCATGCGGTCCAGGGAGCCGCGTAGGCTCTGGCGGATGTAGTCGGGTGAGTGGTCGTAATAGCCCGACCGAATGCCGACTTTGGTGGCGATGAAGATTCTTTCGCGGCTGCCGGGCACAGCAGCAAGGCAGTCTTTGAAGATGGACTCGCAGGCCGTGCCGCCATAGATGTCGGCAGGGTCGTAGAAGGTGTTGCCGGCGTCGAGGGCAGCCTCGAAGGCGGCGATGGCCTTGCGGCGGTGGTCGGGCCCGACCTCGGCGGGGTTCCAGGTTCCCGCGAGGCCCATGCACCCGAGGGCGATGCGCGAGACGGGGGTGGCGGTCGGTCCGAACGGCTGTGTCGGGAGTGTGGTCATGGCAGTCTCCTGTGAGCAAATCCTAGCGAGCAAATCCTAGCGAGCAAATAATGGCGAACACGAAAAGAAAGGGCGAACACAAGGTTCGCCCCTACGGGTTCGGATTCCTGCTTGTGAGGAAGTTTCTAGGCGGCCAGTGTCCAGCCGCCGGTCTTGCCCAGGCCGTCTAGCTGCTTGCGGACGGAGTGCAGGCCATGCAGGCACAGCTCGAACTCGTCGGAGAGCTTCCGCAGAGTTCGGGCCTGATGACGGTAGTCGCCGTAGTCGTGCGAGGCGGCGATGGCGTAGCTGTTCTTGCCCTGCTGGACATAATCGAGCAGGTGGTCGCGGCGGGTCTGTGCCTGCAAGCGGGGCAGGGCTTCGGGGTAGATGCCGGCCCAGAAGAGGGTGAAGTCACCGATATGTTTATGAACCTCGCGCTCGCGGTTGAAGGAGGTGGCTTCCAGCCGGACATCGGCGTGGAGGAGCATGTCGGCGACCTCGTGGAGCGTTCTGCCGCTGAGGTCCTTGATCTTGTAGACCTGCTGCATATGCGCGAAGTCGGTCAGGACATCGGCGAGGTAGTCGGCGACATGCGATTCGTAGACGCCCAGAGTCTGGATAAAGGCGCGCTCGACGAGCGCCCCAAACAGGCGGCGGAGGGTCGGGTCGGGCGCGGTGGGCGCGCCGAAAGAAAGCTCGGATGACATGGATATGGCTCCTTGTTGCTGCGGAGTGACCGGAAAAAGGCTGTCAGGTCAAGTCGTGCGACAGAGACAAAGGAAGCGCGTCGTTGTGCTCAAGCTGCCGCGATGGTCGGCCCCGACAGGGTTAAAGACCCGGCGGGGATTGATGGGTATCATCGGCAGATTTCGCCGTCGAAATCAGGGGATGTTTCGACGGGGGGTGGGAGGATTCCTCCTCTCCCGTCGCGCGAGCGCGCCACCCTCCCCTCGGAGGGAAGGGTTTCAGGAGAGCCTGGCGGGAGACAATAACCCCTCACTCTTGACAAGAGGCAGGGACTTTAGGCACGCACTTTAGGCAGGGACTTTACTTATGTTCCAAAACCCTTCCCTCCGAGGGGAGGGTGGCGCGCTCGCGCGACGGGAGAGGATCAGTGCGACTGCGGCACCGCGATCCCCAGGTGTACCAGCAGGATCAACGCGATGCCCAAAGCGATCCGGTAGACGATGAAGGGTAGTGTGGAGTTCTTCTCGTCGCTTAAATAGCCCAGCAGCCAGCGGACGACGATGTAGGCGAAGACGCCTGCGACAGCGGCGGCGAAGACGTAGGGGCCGGCCACCTCGCTCAGATGCGGGGTCGGCGGGGCGGCGGCAAGGGCGGCGTGAGCGGCATTCGCGCTCTCGCCGAAAGTCTGCGGGAAGAGGGTCTTGAGCAGCTTGTACAGGCCCGCCAGGGTGATGGCCGGGACAGAAAGGAGGAATGAGAAGCGGGCGGCTTCCTCACGGCCCAGCCCGAGGAATAGGCCCGTCGTGATGGTGACGCCCGACCGGGAGGTGCCGGGGATGACGGCCAGGGCCTGCGCCAGCCCGACGCCGATGGCCTCACCGAGTGTCAGGCTTTCCAGCCGCCGCGTTCGCTTGCCGGTCAGCTCGGCGGCAAGAAGGATCAAGGCCAGGACGATCAGCGCGCCCGCGATGAAGTAGAGGTTGCGGTACTGGTTGTCAATGCGCTTCTCCAGGGCGAGGCCGCTGATGATGATCGGGATGGTAGCGAAGACGACGTACCAGGCCAGGCGGGCGTCCTGGTCGCCTTTGGGGAAAATCTGCCCTTTCTGGACGCTGCGGGCAAGTCCGGCGACATAGCGGGCCAGGTCCTTGCGGAAGTAGGCGATGATGCCGACCATCGGACCGAGCTGGGCAATGGCGGAGAAGGCCGCGCCGGTGTCATTGGGCCAGGATGGGTAGTAGTGGTTGAGCAGCGCGGGCAGGATACGCATGTGGGCGGTGCTGGAGACGGGCAGGAACTCGGTGACGCCTTGGACCAGCCCCAGGATGAATGCCTGGAAGTAGGTGATGTACGGCGTGTAGTTGTCGGGTGTGGTCGGCGGCAAAAAGCGTGTCTCCTATGGTCGGCCCGCAGGGGCGTGTGAAATCAGGGCAAGATCATCAGAAAGGGCGCACCTCCATGTGCGCCCTTCCGCTCTTGCGGCGTGTGCGCTCCATAGATCGGGTCACTGCGTCTCAATCAGCAGTCTTGATCAGCAGCGGCGGCGCGTGGGCCGGCACGCGGGCGGCGCGGCGGCGCGGGCGGATGACGTAGTAGGCGATTAGGATGCGCCCGATGGCGGCGAGCGGGGCGGCCAGGAACATGCCAAGCAGGCCGAAGAACTCGGCCCCGATGAGGAGCACGATGATGACGACGGCGGCGTGGAGGTGGATGCGGTGGCCGATGAACTTGGGCATCAGCAGCTTGCTCTCGAACAGGTGCAGCGCGGAGAAGAAGACGAGCACCTTCAGGGCCAGCGCGATGCCGCCGCCGTGGTCGGGGGGCAGCACAGCGGCCAGCAGAACGATGGGGATGCCGCCGAGGATCGGGCCGATGATTGGGATGGCCCGCGTGAAGCCCGCCAGCAGGCCCAGGACGAGCGCATAGGGCATGTGGATGAGCGAAAGCCCTGCGTAGACGACGACGCCCGCGATGACGCACAGCCAGAGCTGGGCGATAATGTAGGTCCGCATGATGCCCGACGACTCGCGCATGAGGGACAAGGCCTCGCGGACCCGGCGGGGCGGGATAAGGGCCATGAACTCATTGCGGAGGGCACGGCCGTCCAGCACGAAGTAGAAGGCCAGCACGGGGATCAAAATGAGGTCCACAATACGGGCGAGGCCGCTGACGGTCGCCAGCAGAATGCTTTGCAGCCATGGGGCCGGCGAGAAGCCGCCCCCGGCCCCCTCAGGCCGGTGCAGGAGTGTGCGGATATCGGGCGGCAGGCCATTGTAGAGCGCCTGAAGCTCGGCGGCGTATTGGGCGATCTTGCGCTGATAGAGGGGCAGGTTATTCGCCAGGCCGTGGACCTGGTCCACAAACGGCGAGACCATCAGGGTCGCGCCGGCGAAGACGACATAGCCCAGCGCGAAGAAGACCAGCAGGGTCGCGATGAGCCGGTGCGTTCGCGCCCCAATCCTGGGGACGCGGAACTGGCAGAGCCAGTTGACCGGACCGATGAGGGCGAAGGCCAGGATAGAGGCGACCAGGACGTCGGTCAGGATGGTGCGGACGCGCCAGACGAAGTAGGCGGCGAAGGCGAGGACGGCGAGCCGGACCAGGAGCTTCCAGAACTGGCCGAACCAGGCTTCGGCGCTGCGGGAGGTGTCGCGTCGAGGGAGGGTGATCATAGGTGTTCCTCCGCCCCCAGCGCCTCGGCGATGCGGCGGGCGGCCTGCCCGTCGCCGTAGGGCGAGACGGCGCGAGACTGGGCGGCGTAAGCGCCGGCATCGGACAGAAGCCGCGCGGCTTCGGAGACGATGAGGTCGGTGTCGGTGCCAACGAGCTTTGCAGTGCCTGCGGCCACGCCTTCGGGTCGCTCGGTGGTCTCGCGCAGGACCAAAACGGGCTTGCCGAGGCTGGGGGCCTCCTCCTGGACGCCGCCCGAGTCGGTGAGGATGATGGCCGCCTTTTGTTCCAGCTTGACGAAGGGGACATAGTCCTGCGGCTCGATCAGGTGGACGCGCGGGTGGCCGCCGAGGATAGGGCGGAGGGCATCGCGCACGATGGGGTTCCGGTGCCAGGGCACGACGGCGACGGTGTCGGGGAAGTCATCTACCAGGCGCAAGACGGCCCGCCCGATTCGGGTCATCGGCTCGCCCCAATTCTCGCGCCGGTGGGTCGTCACGAGGATCATCCGGCGCGGGTCGCCCAATATTTCACGCAGGGCGGGGTCGTCCGAGGTGTAGGGCTGGGCGGCGACTTGGAGCAAGGCGTCAATGACGGTGTTGCCGGTCAGGACGATCTTGTCCTCCCCCACCCCGTCGGCGCGCAGGTTGGAAGCAGCCTCAGGAGTTGGCGGGAAATGAAGCGTGGTGAGCCGGGTGGTCAAAAGCCGGTTCATCTCCTCTGGGAATGGGTCATATTTGTTGCCGGTCCGCAGGCCCGCCTCGACATGGCCGAACTTCGCCTGGTGGTAGAAGGCGGCGAGGGCGGCGACGAAGGTGGTGGTGGTGTCGCCCTGGGCCAGCACCCAGTCGGGTTTCTCACTCGCCAGGATCGGGTCCAGGCCGTTCAGCGCGCGCGTCGTCACCTGCGCCAAGGTCTGCCCCTGCGTCATGATGTTCAGGTCAAAATCGGGGGTGATGGCGAAGACGGACAGCACCTGGTCCAGCATCTCCCGGTGCTGGCCGGTGACGGCGACATGGACGGTGAACTGGTCGGGACGCCGCTTCAGCTCTAAGACGACGGGGGCCATTTTGATGGCATCGGGCCGGGTTCCAAACACGCTGAGGACTTTTTGCATAGGGCGATGGTAAGACGGTCGGGACGGGTTCATATGGTCGTCGGGCAGTTCCCGGCAGAAGTCCCCGGCACGGGAAGCGCCTATCAGGCTGAAACGCCGTTGCTTTCAAGCAGCTTCCGCAGCGCCTCGTTGACGGCTTGCTCCGTCGGGAACGCGGCGGCCACGTCCGGGGCTAACTTTACCAGGTTCGTGCTCTGACGGTATCGTTCCACATATTTGCCCCGGACCCCATTCTTCAGCAACTCTTTGAGTGTCGCCGCCTCGTACTCCGAAGGCAGCTCGTCCTCGAACTCCTCGGCATCTTCTGATTCCGGGTTTTTCATAATGCCTCCTCGTAAACACGCTTCTCCTGGCGGGTTGCCTGGCGCGCACTGATCAAGCGTGTCTGGCCTTCCCCGTCTGTGTGGGAGACGAAGAGCAAACGCCCGCGATCAGAATGCCCGACGATGACCGAGCGGTCTTCCGCAAAGGAATGATTTGGATCGGGAAAAGTGATGGACAGTGGATCGTAAAACACGCTCGCCGCTTCTTGAAAAGAGACGCCATGTTTGGCGAGGTTTGCCTGCGCCTTCCCGTCGTCCCAGTCGAATTCCATCCCCTAACCAATCGCCTCAAGCCAAGAAGGGCTGCGCCCGTGTTTGTGTATCCCGCCTCTGCGGGCACTAGTTGCCGAACCAGTAAACTAAGCGTGCCTCCCGCAGTGAACGCATCGCCGCTATGGTCGCCGCGACTGATGATAGCTCAAGCGCGTCGTATTTCTGGTGTTCCCGGTAGACTTGCTCCAACTCCTCGGTCAACAACTATGACGGGCTAAAGAGAGCGCCACGGGTTGAAACCCGTGGCTTTTTCCGTCAACGCTTTCCCATGGCATGCGCGACTGCTGTCCCGGTCGGCACCGCAACAGACAATGCGATGAGGGGCAGCCAAGGCCAGTTCTTTTCGTGTAGAAGCGACCCGCCACCTGCCATCAGAGCGAATGTGATGCCCACCGACAGAAGCCAGTGGAGAAATGGATGATGCTGAAAATAATCCCTGACCCTATCCATGATAAACTCCATGCCGGGGGAGGAGGATAGGGACAAGCCCTACCCCTACGCATTTTATCCCCCCACCCGCGCGGGGCCGGACAGCGGGCGCGTCGCGCCTACATGCCCCCCGACTGGGGCGGCGGTGACGCGGCCGGACAGGCGGAACAATAGGAAGGCGACGGCGCAGAGGCAGGCGGTCAGGGCATAGATCACCCAGACGGCACGGGGCTGGGAGCCGTTGTACTTCCGCAGCAGAATATGGTGGATGTGCGAAGTCTTGTCGGGCAGGTAGGCCGGGGTGCGCGCGAGGGTCCGCTGCGTGACGACCCGGATGCCGTCGAAGATGGGCACACCCAGCACGAGCACCGGCAGGGCGACCGAGACGGTGGCGGCGATCTTGAAAGTGCCGATGATCGAGATAGCGGCCAGCGTGAAGCCCAAGAACTGTGCCCCGACTGTGCCCATGATGATGGACGACGGGTGCTTGTTATAGCGCAGGAAGCCTAAACAGACGCCGACCAGAGTGGCCGCGATGATGGTCACCTCGTACTGATGCACCTGGGCGGACATCAGGGCCAATGTCCCGGCGCAGATGGCGCAGACGCCCGCCGCCAGGCCGTCCAGCCCGTCGATGAAGTCCACAGTCTTGGCGACCCCAAAGACCCAGAGCACGGTGGCGAAGTCGGCAAACGGCGGCCAGAAAGCATAGAACTGGCCCGGCATATAGTGCCCTTGGGCAGCAGGCGGACCGTGGTAAAAGGGGTTCGTGATGCCTTCGATCCGCACGCCGAACAGGACGAGCACGATGCCCGCCGCAATCAGGGCCAGCGACTGGAAGATCGCTGAGACCTCGAATTTGTCGTCCAGGGTCCCGACCACGGCGACGAGGGTGGCGGCCAGGATGACGCCCACAAAATGGTTCAGCTCAGGCGGGGTCCAGGGAAAGATGTGCCGGTGCGTGACAATGTAGAGGTAGATCACGCCCAAAGTCAGCAGGAAGCCCCCGAACATCGCCAGCCCGCCCCAGCGCGGGAGGGGCTTGCTATGGATGTCCCGCTCACGCGGCACGGCGACCGCGCCGAAGCGCACGGCCAACTTGCTGACAAGGGGCGTCAGCAGGTAGCTCAGGACCAGGGCGAGGCCGAAGGCGAGCCAGGGCAGTTTCCATGGGGGCATGATCCACTGGGGCATGGTATTACCTGTTTCTCTGCGGCGCGGCGGGCGGCGGCTTGCGCCAATCGGCCCCCATCACATAAGAAAGTCGCGGTGTCAGCGCGCGCATCGGGCCTCCGACAGTCGCCCGAATGTAAATGGGTGCGGACCAAACAAGGCGGTACTCGCCTGCGACACGCTCCTCCGGCGAGGCGTCTTTGGAAACGGCAAACGGATCGCGGCGCTTTTGGTAAGGGATCGCGTCCTGTCCCGGCGCGGTGCAGAAACGCAAGCCATCGGGAGACCAGGCTAAGAACTGGCCTTCAGTCAAATAATGCAGCATTCCGGTCTCCGGGGTCAGCCGGTAAAAGAGATAGTCCGTGCCGACCGTGCTGTTATGGTTGTTGGCGGCATACACCAGAGCGCCTCCCAGCATCGGCATTAGGAGATCATTCAGGTCCGTGTGTTCCGGCACGGTAAGCGTCTGCCGTCGACCGGTTTGGAGGTCGATTAAGATGTGCTGATCCGGCGCGTCGGCGCGACTTGCTTCGCTGTTTTCCAGGCGGTATCTGGGCGTCTGTAGATCCTCATGTAGATCCTCGGGGGAGGCCCTGTCGGTGAGCTTCTTCAGCACGCGCCGCCGGCCCCCGTTCGCATTGACTTCACACAGCGTTTGGAGCCAGGGCGATTCTGTGTCTTCTACAAACCTCACCCGCAATCCGTCTGCCGACCAGTGCGGTCGTTCTTCATCCCCGGTGCCGAACGTCAACTGCGTCCTGCCGGTGCCGTCCGGGTTGATCCGGTACAGATGAAAATGGCTGGTCCGATGGCTGCCGGGCGGCGCGTAGTAGCGGGCCGCGTACACAATGTCCCGGTCGGCCTGGGCCGCAATCCCGGCAGAGAGGCCGATCAAAGAAAAAATCATGCTCCCCAGCCATTGACGGACCATCGGTTTGCTCTTCAATCTGCGCTTTAGGCGGCGGCGGGATCGAGCCGCCGTCTTCGCGCATCTAGTTCTGGTGGTTCTAGCTCAGGTGGTTCTGGAATGCCTCCTGGAACATCCTCTGAACGCCTGCGCGTGTGTCATCCGCGGCAATGCAACTCAGGACAGCTTGGGCTCAAGCACCCCATCCTATCGCGCCCCGCTCTGAAACCATGCGGTAATCGGTCATGGCTTTGGCAATCCAGACTGCGGACGCAGTACCAGCCATTCTCCTCGGTGCGTTTGATGACGCCGCGCACCTTCATCCGTGAAAACCTTTTCCCTCCCTGGATCGGCCCGATTTATCCAGGGAAGCGGTCGCACAGCGACTTGACATCCCGGCGAACCTGGTCGTAGGCCCCCCGGTCGCCGATATGTGTCAATGTCCGAGCGATGCAGGCGGCGACCTCGTCCATTTCGGCTTCGCCAAGGCCCCGGCTGGTCGTGGCGGGGGAACCCAGCCGCAGGCCGCCCGTGACCCAGGGCTTCTCGGTGTCGTAGGGGATGGCGTTCTTGTTGGTGGTCAGATTGACCTTGTCCAATTCGACCTGGGCGGTCCGGCCCGTGATGCCCTGGGGGCGCAGGTCCACGAGCATCAGGTGGTTGTCGGTCCCGCCGGAGAAGAGGGTGAAGCCCCGGTCCATCAGGCCGGCTGCGAGGGCGCGGGCGTTCTTCTTGACCTGACGCTGGTAGGCATTAAATCCGGGCGTGAGCGCCTCATGGAAGGCGACGGCCTTGGCGGCGATGACGTGCATCAGCGGGCCGCCCTGGGTGCCGGGGAAGACGGCGGAGTCGATGGCCTTGGCATGCTCCTCGCCGCACAGGATCAGGCCGCCGCGTGGGCCGCGCAGGGTCTTGTGCGTCGTCGTCGTGACGATATGGGCATAGCCGATGGGGCTGGGGTGCTCGCCCGCCGCGACCAGACCGGCGATATGGGCGATGTCGGCCAGCAGCAGGGCGCCTACCTCATCGGCGATGGCCCGCAGGCGCGGGAAATCAATCTCGCGCGGATAGGCGGAGGCGCCCGAGGTGATCATCTTGGGCTTGACTTCGCGGGCGATGCGGGCGCACTCGTCGTAGTCAATCCGGCCCGTCTCGCGGTCCACGCCGTAGAAGTGGGCGTCATAGAACTTGCCGGAGAAGTTGACCGGGGAGCCGTGGGTGAGGTGGCCGCCCTGGTCGAGCCGCATCCCCAGGATGCGGTCGCCGGGCTGCAAGAATGCGGTGAAGACGGCGATGTTGGCCGATGCGCCCGAGTGCGGCTGGACGTTGGCATGGTCCGCGCCGAACAGCTTCTTGGCGCGATCAATCGCAAGCTGCTCCACGACATCCACATACTCGCAGCCACCGTAGTAGCGCTTGCCGGGGTATCCCTCGGCATACTTGTTGGTCAGGACAGACCCCTGGGCCTCCATGACGGCGCGCGAGGCGACGTTCTCGGAGGCGATCAGCTCCAGCTTGTCGTTCTGCCGGCCCTCCTCTTTACGGATGGCGGCATAGATGTCGGGGTCGGATTCGGACAGCGGGGCGTCGCGCCGGATAAGGAACTCGTTTTCGTTCTCGTCGCGGGTCAGTTCTTTTTCGATCAGTGCCAAAGGAGGCTCCTTTATCTAAGTTCTGGTATCTGTTTATCGTTTATAATAGCCGGGTTCGTTTTCGCAAAAAAGCACTGCGGTCATGCCCTGCCAGAGTTCGTCCTCGCATTTTCGCATCTACCGCTTCGCATCCACCGTTTCGCAACTACCGTTGATTGCAGGGGCAATAGGCATGGACGATTGAATGCCCCTATAATACTCTATTTTAGGCCAAGTTGCAAGGGAGAAGGCTTACTTGACTACGATTGTAGCAAGATATCATCGAGTATCGGAGGACAGGCGATAGGAGGGGGCACGGCAAGCTGTGCCCCCTCCTATCCTCTACAGATTGCCTGTGACGGAAGCTGCACCGCACCCAGCCCGATCAGAGACGGAGCATTTCAAGGCGCGGACCATTAAATAGGCTCTTCACCCTTGCAGGAGACGTGTTAACGTGATACCTAAATGGATAAACCCGTACTCTTGCTGATGATTCGGAGCAAGGTGCGGTGCAGGACAAGCATGGCGATGCCGTCGCGGCATGTCAGTTGACTTGCGGCATTGCGAGGCGGAACATTATATTGCGAGGCGGAACACTATGCCGTTTCCGTTCAGCCCGCCGCCGGTGGTCACGCCGTAGAAGGCTCCATCGCGCCCTCGCATCAGGCCCGCCTGTGTAAAGCCCCCGTCGGTATTGTGCAACTTCCCATCGGGGGCGCTGAATTCGTGCAGGAGGAAGAACTTCGAGCCATCCGGGATGACACGAAAGACGGTCCCCATGCCGCCTGCGCCGCCCGCGCTCGCCACCCCGTAAAGCTGCCCGTCCTCTCCAAAAACCGGCGTGGCGGATGGCAAACTCCCGTCAACACTCTCCGCACGAGGATCGGAGAAGGTGTGCAGGACGGTAAACCCCGTGCCATCCTCACCTATTTTGAAGAGGATGCCGCCGTCATATGCGCCGCCCTGCCGGGCACTCCCATACAGGAAGCCGTCGCTCCCCTGCGTCAAGACGCCTTGAGGGAAAACACCGTTCCCCGCAAACCCTGCCCCGCTGCGCTGGAAGCGGTGCAGGACATCGAAACGCTTGCCATCCGTCGCCAGCCGGTACAGAACGCCGTAGCCGAACTTGCCGCCGATATTCGTGGTCCCATAGAGCGCACCGTCGCGCCCTAAAACCGGTGCGGCAGCGGGTCTAGCCCCGTCATCGTTGACGTTGTTGCGAGGAGTCGTCTCGTGGAATTCATGCAGCGTCTTGAACCCCCTGCCGTCAATTCCCATCTTGAACACGGTCCCCTGCCCGTTCCATCCACCCAGCAGGGTCACCCCATAAAGCATCCCATCGCGCTCAAGCGTCAGTCCGACAGGCGAATTACCGCCCTGGTTGTATGACGCCATGCGGAGGGCAGCGAAGGCGCGCAGCACCCGGAAGCCCGTCCCATCGGTGCTCACGCGGAAGATCGTGCCCCCTCCTCCTGTCCCGCCCGTATATGCTGCTCCGTACAGCGCGCCGTCGCTGCCCTGCACTAACGCGCCGTGCGGCGTGGCGCCATCGGAGTTAACTTGGTTCATAAACAAGGCTGCCACGCGTCCAAACGAATGCACGACGGTGAAGCCGGACCCGTCCGGGGCGATCTTGAAGAGAACGCCGGTTCCGTGGACGCCGCCGGAGGAGGCGGCTCCGTAGAGTGCCCCGTCGCGGCCCTGCGTCAGCGGTGATGTGGGCCGTGCCCCGCCCGAGTTCTTTTCATTGTCGGGGTTTAGCCCACCGGGGCCGCCCACGCCGAAGGTGTGCAGGACGGTCAGGACCGGCTGGCCGGCTGCCTGAGCAGAGAGAGCCATCCAAACAAGGCCGATGAGGGCGGGGATGGGCCGGAGTAGATGGCGAGCGAAGTGCATACGATTTTTCCCTTTGGAGGCGCGCTCACTTCGCCAGGCGCCGGAGGGCGAGCATGGCGACGTCGTCGCGGCGGACATCGCCGGCGAAGGCGGAGACGCCGGAATAGACGGCGCGGATGCATTCGGTGGCGGAGACATCGGTGCGGGGCAGCAGGGCGGTCAGGCCTTCGAGTTCGAGGAAGGAGCCGTCATCGGCGCGGGCTTCGGTCAGGCCGTCGGTGTAGAGCAGGAGCAGATCGCCCGGCGCGAGGGCGGTGCGGCATTCCTCGTAGGGAACGCCGCTCATGGCGCCGAGGGCCAGGCCGTCGCAGTCAGGGAGGGGACAGACAGCGCCCCCGCCTGCCATGCGGAGCAGGGGCGGCTCGTGGCCGGCGTTGGCGTAGGTCAGCTCGCCGGTGCGGGTGTCCAGGACACCGTAGAAGAGGGTGACGAAGCCGTCATGGCTGCTCATCGGGCTGCACAGGACATCGTTGACGCGGGCGAGGACGCGGGCGGGGGAGTCGGGGTCTTCGAGGGCAAAGCCGCGCAGGGTATATTTGAGCATGGCGGTCTGGACGGCGGCCTTCAGGCCCTTGCCGGACACGTCGGCCATGACCACGCCCCGGCGGTGCTCGCCCAGTGGGAACAGGTCGAAGAAGTCGCCCCCGATGGTGGACTCATCGAGTGCGGCCTGATACTTGTAGTCGAATTCGAAGCCATCCTCGGCCCCGGCCGGGACGACGGGCAGCAGGCTCTCCTGGAACCGCCCGGCGATGAGCTGCTCGCGGTGGTAGGATGCCTCAAGCTCGCTGAAGAGGCGGGCGTTCTCCAGGGTGACGGAGGCCTGGGCGGCGAGGGCGCGGGCGAACCCGGCGGCGTCCGGCTGACGCAGGTGGGGAGCGGTGTCCAGGAGGCAGAGCAGGCCGATGCCGCGCCGGTCACGGGAGCGCAGGACGAAGACGTAGCCAGGGCTGTTGAGGAAGAGGGCTTCTTTGGGGTCCAGGCCCAGGGCGGTAGGGGCGTTCTGGACGTAGCGGGAGGGAAGCTCGCCGCCGGCGGGGGCGGACGTAAGCGCGGTCGGCAGGGCGTCGAGGGCGCAGGCGAGGGGCTGGTCATGGAAGGACTGGAGGAGGGCGCGGCCCTTGCCGGTCTCGTCGCGCTCGGACCCGTTCTCGTGGGCGGCCAGTGGGGCGAAACGCTTGTGTTCCTCCTCGTAGGCGTAGACGGCGACGCGGCGGCAGCCGAGGATGCGGGCGGCATCATCGGCCAGGATCTGCATGAGCAGGGGGGCATCGGAGGAGGCCGCAATGGCATCGCCGGTCCGGGCGACCAGGCCGCGCAGGATCTCATCGCGCCGCAGTGTCTTCTGGTAGAGCTGGGCGTGCTGGACGGCGACGGAAATGGTCGCGCCGATGTCGCCGAGCAGCTTCTCGTCCTCCTCGGTGAAGCCCGACAAAGGCGAGAGGGAGCCGCCCCGGTTGCCGACCTGGACCAGGCCCAGGACGGTCTCGCCCTGGGTGATGGGTACGACGATCTCACTCCGCATCTTGAGGGCGGCGGCGGCACGGTCGGTCTTCCAGGTCTCATCCAGGCCGTGCCGCCTCTGGACGACGCCGGTGCGCCGGGTCAGGTCCTGCACGCCGGTCCCCAGCCGCTGGGTCAGGGCGAGCTGCATACCGGGCGTCAGGTTGTAGAAGGCGGAAGCGGCGGGCCTGGCCCAGACGCCGTTCTCTGCCAGCAGCCAGAGCGCGCCGAACTCGCCGTCCACGGACAGCGTGACCTCCTTGACGGCGACGCTGAGGATGGTCTGGAGGTCCAGGGTGCCGCTGATGGCGCGGTCAATGGCGTGCAGGGAGCGCAGTTCATTGTTCTGGCGCGTGACGCGCTGCTGCATCTGATCCACGGTCCGCATGACGAAGGGGGCGATGACGATGGAGAGGACGGTGGCCGCGATGTCCAGGATGATGGTGGCGTGGGTGGAGTGGGTAGGCAGGACGACGGTGAGCAGCAGGCTGACCAGGGAGAACAGCAGGATACCGATGAGGGCAGGCAGGAGGATGGGGCCACCGGTGCGGGCCGCAGTGAACTGGGTAAAGAAAGAAAAGTTCATGGTTCACTGTTCCACGAGGCGCATCTGATGTCCTGCGTATCAAAGGCCGAATGCCAGAGTTGTGAGGGCGAGCAGGACGAGTGAATGGAATTCACTCGTCGTCAGCTTGTTTTTAGAGACGCGCCCTCATTCCCGAAGCAGTTCCAGAGCACGCGCCAGGACGCGGCGCAGGGCGGCGTCGCCCGCCGCCCCCTCGTTCCCCACCCCCTCGTTTTCCAGGGGATCATCCCCGCTCCCCGGTGTCAGCTCCAGGGCGGCGAGGAACGGAACGGTGGGAGCCTCGGAAAAGAGGTCGAAGTTCCGCGCATGGTAGGCGCGGTACGGCAGGCCGGGCGCAGCGGCATGGAAGCTTTGCGGGTGCAGGACGAAGATGCCCTGGACGGGGGAGCGGCCGCCGCTGGCTGCGCCGATCCCATGCAGGTACTTCATCGTGATCTTGGTCAGCTCGGACCGGGTCAGCTCGAAGTTCAGGGCGATCGAAGGCGAGACGTATTTGGCGTCCAAGACCAGGTAGGACGGCGGCCGGGCCCCGGTCGGCTCGAACTTCAGGACGAAGTCCGGCAGGAAGCCGGGCCCCCCTTCCATCGTCCGGACGAGGCCCAGGGCGTCATCCGGAGTCCGTTCGATCTCCGGCTCATAAAACAAGGTGATCCGCTCCCCGGTGCGGTGGGTGAACCGATAGACGTTATCGGGCCGGGCGTCCCAGTCCAGGCTCGGGCGGGCGTAAGCGGGGGGAAGACGCCGCTCCTGACCCGCCGGTTCCCACCCGGCCTCGCGCAGTGTCTCGACAAGCCGGAACAGGCAGTAGAACTCATACAGCCGGTCTATGGTCCGCAGGCCGTATAGGAAGCGCTCTCCTGAAAGGTTCAGCCGGCCTAGCCCGTGCCAGGCCACGACCTGCCGGAAGGCCTGATGGTAGTGCGGGGAGGCGAGAAAACCGGGCGTCACATTCGGCATCTCCCGGACCGTCCGCGCGACCGGGAGGTGCTTGCGCCAGAAGGCGGACTGGTCGGCGGCTTCGCGCTGCAAGGCGGTACATTCGGCCAGCAGCTTGCCGAAGCGCTTGCGGCCCACTTTGCGCTTGATGTCGAAGATGCTGCCGTAGCCGACCGGAACTTGGGCGATAAAGCCCTCGCTTTCCAGCGCTTGGAGCTGGCTGAGGCAAAACCGCTCCACATCGGAGAGGCGGGCGGCGATGTTCTCCAGATACCCGGCGATAACCTGGTTCTCGTAGACGTTCGTCTCCTCGGAAAGCGCGTAGGTCTCGATCTCATCCAGCTCATAGAACCGGCCGCCGACGGCGATACTGCCGGGTGTCGGGACGCTGACCGGCATCAGCGTGTCGAGGTGCGTCAGCGCCCAATGGACGGAGTGTTCGGTCAGGTTCGCGGCCTGGGACGCCTTGATGCGCATGGGCGTCGGGGTGAGGCGGCAGCGCTTTCGGTAGCGGAACCGGGGCGTCTGGACGGCGAAGGTCTGGAGATGTCCGGCGATAGATTGGAGGAGGACGGAAGCCGGGATATCGCCGCTTGTGGGGACTTCCGCGTCGGCCTGATCCACACCCGGATGGGCGGCATTGAAGCAGGACCGGCTGACGTCCTCCATCCGGCTTTCGAGATAATCTAAGATCCGCTCGGCGCGCTCGGCATTAGGTTTGCGGGCGAACACTTCGACGGCGGCATAGCAGAGCGCCTCCGTCTGGTCCGGGCCGGAGAGGAACTCGAGGGTCAGGATGCAGTAGCCGAAGTGGTTGAGGAACCAGGGCGGCCCGCCGGGGTGCGGCTCCCAGCAATACTCGATAAGGTCCCCGCGCGTTCGCCGGAAGGGCCGGTCGAGTTCCACATCCTGGACGTAGAGGCGCGGCTGGACATCACCCTGGCAGCGCAGGACGAACCCGATGGGTTCGTCCTCGGTCACGCGCACGGGTGGCGGGTCCGTGTCCGGCACGTCGGAGAGGTCCAGCGGTTCGGAGGGGTCACGTGCCTCAGAGGCGGGCCGCGACTCGAACGAGTGGCCGCCACGTCGGACGAGCGAAAATGTCAAGGCGTCGGTCATTGTGGTCTGTCGTGCGGGCGGGCGGAGAAGGTGAGGACCTAGCTGAAGTATCGGTAGAACTTCTGCTCGTCATCGCCGGCACGCAGGATGTAATCCAGCAGGGAGCGCGAGCGGTCCAGGGGCCGTACGGCGACGGCGAGGTCTTCCAGACGCCGGCGGTATTTGTCGCCGTAGCCGTTGATCAAGGGCAGGATATGCTGCGAGACGGCATAGTCCAGGGCGGTGAGCGCGAAGCCCGACCCGTCCGCGCCGCGCATGAGGCGCCGGGCGGCGGCGCAGTAGTGCCGGATCGCCTTGGTCTTACGGGGGCTGATGATGGTCGGGACGCCCTTGACGGGGTCGCTGCTGCCCAGGGCCTCTTTGATCTTCGCCAGGATACGCATCTCTTCATCGGTCAGATCGCCGTTCGCATCCCCGATGCTGCTGTCTTCGGCATGGGCGGGCTGGAAGACGGCGTGCAGATCGTGATAGGACAGCAGCGGCTCGGGGGCGGAGAGGGACGGGGTGGGCGTGGCCTCCATCTCGTCCGGCGGCTGGATGCCGATGATAGGAACGCGGTCAATCATGCGCGGGGACAGCGGCTCGGTCGTGTTGTCGTAGTTGATCGTGGCGAGGAAGCGCATCGAGTCCGGGACGGCCAGCACGCCCGCGCGCCCTGGCTCGCCGGTCTTGATCTCGCGCGGCACAAGCGGGTCGCACATGCCGAGGAACGAGGAGAAATAGTGCTCCATCGGGCTGAGGTTAGCCTCGTCGAGCAGGACCCAGTAGGGGAAAGCGTTCCGGGCGGGGTCCTGGTTCTCCCGCAGGACCTCATACAGCCCGGTGGCGGCGGGCTGGAACTTCTGCGAAAGGGGGTTGTAGAAGCCGACCACATCGCGCTGGGAGGTGAAGCCGCGAGCGGTGGGTATCAGCAGGAACCGGTCCTGCGCGCCCAGGCCCAGCACACCCGCAAGGCTGGTGACGAGGGAAGTCTTGCCGACGCCGGGCAGGCCGGCGAGGACGACGAGGAAGTTCTGGTCCACGCAGACCAGGAAGTTGGCGACATCCTCGAAGCGGCAGGAGCGGCCATAGCGCGCGCGCAGCTTGCAGCGCACCTCCTCGATCAGCTCGACCGCGCTGGGATGGTCTTCGCGTCGCCGGACTGCTCGGAGCGCGGGCGCTGCGCTCTCCTCGAAGACGGGGGCGATACCGTTCAGGAGGTCCAGATAAGGCTTGTTTTCCAGGGCAACCCGAAGCAGGGTCTCGCGGTGCGCCTCATCGCCGGCCTTGATCTCCTCGATCAGCTTTTCGCGGACCGCGCCGAGCCGGCGGCTGTCCTCCTGCTGCCTTTCGTTGGCCTGCGCCCAGCGCTCCTTTTCTTCCTGGAGGTTCTTGATGTCGGCGGCGATCCCGAGCGCGGCCAGGACGTCTTCCATCTCGCTTTTTTTGGCCCCCAGCAGGTCACTCTGCCGGCCAAGTTCCGCTTGCAGGCCCGAAATGGCCTCGGTCAGCTCAGCCTCCTGTTTCTTGCGAAGCTCCGCGCGCGTCTTTTGCGCCTCGGCTTCGAGGTCGCGGACGCTGGCTTCGAGTTGGAGCCGCTCCTCGCCCAGCCGGGCCAGCTCGGCTTCGAGGCGCTGCCGAGGCTCCTTGAGTTCCTTCTGGGCGATCCGCTCGGCCATTCCCAGGAAGTCGGCCTCATTGTCCATGATGTGCTGCTGGACTTTCGCCTGGCCTTCGGTCGTTTTCAGGAAGTCATTGATCAGCCCGGAGCTTTGTGAGGTCCAGTAATCCAGGCGGTCCACAAGCTCGAGCAGCCGGTCGCGCCGGTGGGCGTCGAACTGGCTGTTTGTTTCGGTAAACTCCACCAGGGCGGTGCGGAAGGAGAGTAGCTGCTGCTTATTGAGCTTTTTGTCTTCCTGAAGAAGAGTATTGCCGATCTTCAGTAATTGTTCTTCGGGGATATAATCAACCGGCTGGTACGCGCACTCCAAGATGTCTTTGACTTCCCCCAAAAGCAAAATTTGTGGGCCGAACTCGAGGGTGCCGAAGTCGGAGGCAGGAAAACGGAGCACATGGTAATCGGGAATGCCGGAGCGGGCCAGGCCGCCATAGGGCTTCAAGAAGACATCATACGCATCGCTTTCGGAGAGCAGAGGGGTGTCATAGTCAAACGGGCCGTAGAAGCTGCCATCGGCCTGGGACCGCAGGACGAGGAGCCGCTCGGGCTTGTAGGGGAGACTCAAAAGGCGGTCGTTCACATCAAACTCGGTGTCCACGACATGTAGATATTCATACCGTTCCAGCCCCTCGGCATCGTCGGCATGGGCGACATAGCCGCAGTAGTAGCGGTGCCCGGTATCCTGCCCCATCTGGGTGTTGACACGGTAGGGGATACGGAACAGGTCGCTCTCGGAGAACCGTTTGAGGGAGGTATCATAGCCGCCGATGACAAAGATGTCGCCGCTGTTAGGGAAATCGTCGGGATTCGCCTCCTCAACCCGTTCTGCCGACTCGACAATCACGGGCCGGACAGTCCCGGCGTAAGGGCTGTTCGGTTTGGAGCCGGATTTGTAGGCGACGGCGTAAAACTCGGATTTGTTCATGCTCTATCCTTTCGCATTGCCAAACGGAAATCACATTGCCAAACGGAAATCACATTGTCAAACGGAAATCGCATTGTCAAACGGAAAACAAGGGAACGGAAAACAAGGGAAGAGAACGAGAGGAGGGCGGGGAGACCCCGCCCCTACACCTTGAAGCGGATATTCAGGATGTCGCCATCCTTGACGGGGTAGTCTTTGCCTTCCAGGCGCGGTTTGCCGGCGGATTTGGCCGCCTCCCACGTCCCCGCCGCGATCAGGTCATCGAAGGCAAGCACCTCGGCGCGGATGAAGCCGCGTGCCAGGTCGGAGTGGATGCGGCCCGCCGCAGTCAGTGCGGATGCGCCCAGAGGAACGGTCCAGGCGCGGACCTCGTCCTCGCCGACCGTGAAGAAGGACTGGACGCCGAGAACTTCATAGGCCGCCCGGATCAGCCGGTCGCGGGCAGGTTCCTGGATGCCCAGGGCGTCCAAAAACTCGCGCTGGTCGGCCTCATCGAGCATGGCGACCTCCTCCTCGGCGGCGGCGCAGAGGGGGATGAGCGCGACTCCTTCGTGGCCACACTGCTCGCGTAGGGGCTGGAGAAGGGCAAGGGTATCGGCTTGGGCGATATCGCCCTCGCCGAGGTTCGCGACGGCGATAAGCGGCTTGCCGGTCAGAAAGTCGAAGTTGCGGACCATACGGCGCTCGTCGTCGTCGAGGTCCACGCTGGACACGGGCTTAAAGTCGTCAAGGACGGCCTTGATCTTCAGCAGGGTCTCGCGCTCGGCGACCTCGGGGCTGGGGACGCCCTGCTTGCGGGTCTTGAGCTGCTTCTCGATCCGCTCCAAACGTGTCTCGATGACGGAGAGATCCCCTAACAAAAGTTCCTCGGTGATGGACTGGTACTCCTTGAGGGGGTTCAGGCCGCCGGCGGGTGCGGGGAGGGAAGGCGTCTCGAAGGCGCGGACGACCAGGACGAGGGCATCCACGGAGCGGATGCCGACGAAGAAGTCCGCGCCGAACTTCTGCGCCGTCTTGCCCCCCTCCCCGGAAAGCTGGGCCGCGCCATCGGTGAATTCGATGGTCGCCTGGGTCCGCTTCTTCGGGTGGAACAGGGCGACGGCGAAATCGTAGCGCGTGTCCGGAACGGGCACGACGCTGACGAGGGCCGCCGAGCCGCCGCCTGCGGGGCTGGAGTCGCCGCGTGTGAGAGCATTAAACAGGGTGGTCTTGCCGGATTTGGGCAAGCCGATGAGGCCGACTTTCAATTAGGTTACTCCATTGCGAATATTGTGACTGGATTCGTACAGAAATGCGGCTATGTCACCGAAATAGGTTAGCCTCGGGTTCGGCTATTGCGATGGCGTTTGATACCCCAAGCAGCAGCCTTACCCGGAACGGACCCGAGAGGCGCACCCGATGCGACCCAGAATGGCGGCCAATGCCCTCAACCATCCGGTACGGCAGACCGAACATGGCGCCTAAAATCAGCAGGGATACGATGTCCTCAACTGCGAGTGATAAAGTCGCTCTAGCCTTCATGTTTTCGTCGGTGCGGGGAAGCCATCTCGTGCAGGCGGGCTTCCGTTTCCGGCGGCCGGGTCAGCATTAGGGGCATGGATATGCTCCTTGACCGCCTTTTGGGAGTCATTGTACCTTGTTTTGTACCTTGTTTTGGCGCGCTGCGCGTTGGCGGGAGCCGGGGCGCGGGGTTGTCGCCGGGGAGGATTTGCTGTATACTGAGGGCATCGTAATGGGTAGGAGGGACAGTCGAATGGTATTTACCGAGGCGCAGGCCATGCAGTTTCGGGAGCAGGGATACCTCGCCGTGCCGGATTTCTGGACGGCGCGCGAGGCGGCGGCGATGCAGGCGGAGACGGAGCGTTTGAAGCGGGATGGCTTGCTGCGGAATGTGGCGACGGAGGGGGACGGAAGGACGCACTCGCAGTCCAAAGCCAATCTGCAGATTTGCCCGATCTATCCTCAAAGCGAGTTCTTCCGGGCCATGCCGTTCGCGCCCAAAGTGGTGGAGGCGGTAAGCCAGTTGATTGGCGACCCGGTCCTGCTGCATCTGGATCAGATTTTTCTGAAACCGGCCCGGCATGGAGCAGGAACGAACTGGCACCAGGACAACGCCTATTTTGGGGTTCCCGATCCTTTGAAGGGCACGGCCTTGTGGACGGCGGTGCATGAGGCAACGGTGGCGAACGGGACCATGCGGGTCATCCCCGGCTCGTTCCGCACGCAGTACGAACATGTGCGGGACCCAGACAGCGACCACCACATTCGCTGCTATCCGCCCGAAGAGGAGGCCGTTTTGGTGGAGCTGCCGGCGGGCGGCGCGCTGTTCTTCGCGTATGGCACGGCCCATGCGACGGGGGCGAACGTAACGGGCCGGGAGCGGGCCGGGATGGCGCTGCACTTCCTGAACGAGTCCGTGGCGGACGCGGCGCACGGGCTGGAAGGCGGGGCGCATCCGTATCTGTCCGGCCCGAAGGCGACGGGAGGCAGCCGAGAGTACGGTGTTCGGGTCGAGGGGACGTGGGAAGATCAGGTAGCGCGGCTGGCGGGCTAAGGCTGGAAGACAAAAGGGCGGGGCCGGCCCCGCCCTTACCTGTGTTCTCCTACTGGCCGCCGCCTGGTGTGGTGTTCGTGGTCGTCGTGCCGGTGCTGTCCGTGGATGTCGTATCTGTGCCGTTACTGGGTGTAGTTCCAGCCGCACTGCCATTAGCGCTGCCGCTGCTGCCGTTATTACCGGCCGCCTGAGCGGCGGGAGCCGCAGGCGCCACTTGGGCGGCGGGCGGCGTGATGACTACGACCGGAGGTAGGGCCGTTGGGGCTGCTGGGGCCGCTGGGGACATGGCAACGGGCGGCGCTGCCGGGGCCGATAGTGGCGCAGCGGCGGGCGGCTCTGCCGCGGCGGACGGGGACACGGCAACGGGCGACGCTGCCGGGGCGGACGGGGTCAGCACGACAGGCGGCTCTGCGGGGCTTGGGGCGGGGGCCGTCCCGGTCGTGCGCGCGGGCACGATGGTAGTGGTGGACGACGATGGGTTAGGCCGGTTGAGATAGACGGCGGCAATGATGATCAGGGCAAGCACGGCGACGGCGAGGAGCACATAAAACGCGGTCGTGCTGCTCTTGGCCTCGGCCTCCTCGACGGCGGCGTGCTGGAAGGCGGCGTCGCGCTGACCGACCAGGACGCTGCGCTCGGCGGCGAGGCGGTTGCGCTGGGCGAGAGCCATGTCCCGCTCCGTCGCCGTGCCTTCAGCCACGTCCAGGGCGATGTCGCGTTCCACCCGATGGACGGTACTGTCTGTTACCGCCTGCCCGGCAACGATCTGCGCGGCGTCGCGCTGGGTCCGCAGGGTCTCGTTCTCCGATTCGTCCGCCATTGTTTGCTCCCCCACCCTCCATGGCATCTGCATCGTTTGAAAGATCGTTTGAAAGTCTCCTTGTAGTCTACCCGGTGGGGCGGAGGGGCAAACGCTTTTCTGCGCCGCTAGTGCGGGAAATGTGCTGCGAGCTTGCCTGCGACGTTGGTGACGATCAGGCCGGTGATCAGCCCCCAAAGAAGGATGTTGATCAGCATGGGCCGGTCTTCCAGCAGAACGGCATCAGGCGACTCGCCCAGCGAGTGCCGGTGCATCAGGTAGAGGTAGCGGAAGATGCCGTAGATGACGAAGGGAATGGTCGCCATGAGGTAGTGGTGGGCCTGTGCGGCAGGCGAGGTGATCGTGTAGAGCGCATAGGACATCAGGCAGGCTGAAGTGACGATGACGATCATCTGGTCCAGCATGGCGGGCGAGTATTCTTCCAGAATCCGCCGCGTCCCCGTGGTGCCGGACTTCTGCACAGAGAGCAGCTCCGCCCGACGTTTGGACAGGCCAAGGAACAAAGCCAGCATGAGTGTGCACAGGATCAGCCAGCTAGAAATGCTGACGCCGATGACGAGCGCCCCCGCGACGGCGCGGAACACGAAGCCCGCCGCCAGCACGAGCACATCCAGGAGGACGACGTGCTTCAGCCGGAACGTGTAGGCGAAGGTGAATAGAAGGTACAGCAGGGCGATGCCGCCAAAGCGGGTGCCGAGGGCGAAGGCACCGCCCAAGCCGATGACGGCCAGCAGGACGGCGGCGGCGCCGGCGAGCGGTGGGGCCAGCTCGCCGGATGCGATGGGGCGCCGGCACTTCTTGGGGTGCCGGCGATCACCCTCGCGGTCCGCCAGATCATTGACCAGGTAGACGGCGCTGGACAGCAGCGAGAAGAGCACGAAGCCCACACCGACGCGTAGGAACTGCTGGCCGTTGTGGTGCTGGTCGAGCGTGAACAGCAGGCCCGCGAACAGCAGCAGGTTCTTGGTCCATTGCTTGGGGCGCAGCGAGACGAGAAGGGCCAGGACTGGACCCCGGCGACGCGGCTGCGGCGCGCCAGCCGGGGCCTCATTTGTAG
>JANLUQ010000252.1:0-3157 GCA_031363565.1 Armatimonadota bacterium
GGTGTCCTCGCCGTTCTCCGACAGCACCATGAACTCCTCGCTCTGCGAGCCGCCGATGGCGCCCGAATCTGCCTCGACCGTCAGGGCCGCCAGACCGCAGCGGGCAAATGCTCGGCTGAACGCCTCCCGGACGTTACGGTAAGCCTCCTGGTTCCCCGCCGTGTCCTTGTCGAACGAATAGGCGTCCAGCATCAGGAATTCGCGCCCCCGCACCAGCCCGCCACGCGGGCGTGGCTCGTTGCGGAACTTGGTCTGAATCTGATATGGCAGGAACGGCAGCTGCTTGTAAGACTGGATATCGCCCCGCGCGATGGCCGTGATGACCTCCTCGTGCGTAAAGCCCAAAAAGTAATCATGCTGAGGCACTGTGAACAAAACATCCACTTTGTCCCGGCCCGACTCTTCCAGGATCTCGCGCGGAAACAGCGACGGCATCAGCATCTCGTTCCCGCCGATACGGCTCATCTCCTCGCGCAGAATATCGGAAATCTTGTTCAGCACCCGCAGGCCGAGCGGCAGGTAGGAGTAGACGCCGCTGGCAAGGGGACGGATAAAGCCGCCGCGCAGGAGCAGCTTATGGCTGACAAGCTCCGCTTCGCGCGGCGCTTCCCGCAGGGTGGGGGCGAAAAGTTGTGTGAAACGCATAGTGGGGTAAACGTAAGGGCGCAGTTCATCGCGCCCTCTTCTTCCTTGTTATCTTCTTCTTAAGTATTCCATCATTGAGGCAGTTGGTGGGTCACGGTTCGAATGATGTCATTAGACATGATCAGCACGAACAGGATGCCGATGATCGCCAGGCCGAACATCAGAGATGCCTGCTGCTGCTGGTCGGTAAGCCGTTTACCGCGTCGCACCCACTCGATGAAGAACGTCAGCAGGTGGCCGCCGTCCAGGATAGGGATAGGCAGCAGATTGAAGACCGCTAGACTCACGGACAAGCTCGCCATGAGGTTGATCTTATCCACGAGGCCATTCTTTGCGACCACCCCAGTCGCCTGGTACATGAAGATGATCCCACCGGCGTTTTCCTTGAGCTGGCGCGGGCGCTGGACCATTTCTCCCATGCGCTGCAAAAGCGACAGCATGACCAAGTTGCCTGTCTTGATCGAGTCGAGCAGGCCGAGGTGCACAAGCTCCAAAGTGGGGTCAATTTTCAGCACCCCGATCGGATGTGAATTCAGAGACGGGAGCGCGTCCGGCTTGAGAACGGCAGGGACGATCCCATGAAGAGTGATAGACTCCTCACTGGTGGAGCGCGTCACGACCAGATCGGTAGGTTTGCCGGCGCTCTGCCGCAAAATCTGGAGTGCCTGGCTGCCGCTGTCAACCTTCTCCGCGCCGATGCCGCGCAGGGTGTCGCCTGGCTGAAGGCCGATCTGCTGCCCAAAACTGCCCGGTTTGACAATATCGGTGTAGATTACGGGCTTGTCGTCCTTGATGGCCGGGCGCGGCGTCGCCGTCTTCGTCAGGGTCTCCCCATCCCGTCGGACCGTCAGGACGAGCGGCTTGCCAAGGCTGCTGTTGATCTGCGCGATCATCGTCTTGCCGTCGGCCACTGCCTTGCCGTTGATAGCGGTAATCACGTCGCCCGTGTGCAGGCCGATGTGCTGCCCCTCGCCGCCCGGTTCCACTAGGCTGATGCGGGTCAAGACCTTGCCGGTGGGGATGCCTGTCGTGATACCCATCAGGCAGAACACGACATAGCCGAAGAGGAGAGACATGACCGGACCGGCGAGGATCACAAGCGCCCGCTGCCAAAGAGGCTTGCTGTAAAAGCCATCGGGAGCCGTGTAAGCAAGGTTCTCGCCGACATTCTCGGCGATCAGCGGGATCTGATGGGCATCAGGATCGGCCTCTTTGCCCACGATCCTGTCTTTCGCGGCGAGAAGTGGCGCCTCGTCCGGCTCCATCCCGGCGATCTTGACGAAGCCGCCTAAGGGCAGCATCCGCACGTTGTACTCGGTGTCGCCCCGCTTGCCGATTCGGAACAGGCGCTTGCCGAAGCCAATGCTGAAATCATCAACGCGGATGCCGCACAGGCGGGCGACGATGAAATGGCCCCACTCATGCGCGACGACAAGGATACTCAGAATGATCAGCAGCGTTACTGTCTGCTGTACGTTTTGCCAAAACAACACCACGTCGGAAGCTCCTTCAAATTCGCAGAGAGAGATCTTCGAGCGAAAGCCGCAATGCGGTCTCGCGCGCCCAGGCACTGTCCCGCGTGATCCGTGCCAGATCCGGTGTGTCCGTCACCGTATGCGCGTCCATCACCCGCTCCGTCAGCGCGACGATGGCTGGGAACATGATCCTGCCTTCCAAAAAGAAGCCGACAGCGGCCTCGTTTGCAGCATTCATCACGGCGGGCAGTGTGCTGCCGATCTGTGCCGCGCGGCGGGCCAGGCCCAGGCTCGGAAAGCGGTCTTCGTCGGGGACAGCGAATGTCAGCGGGTTCTGCTGCGCTCGGATATCGAAGCGCGGGATGCCGATGTTGGCCCGGTCGGGATAGAGCAAGGCATACTCGACAGGGCCGCGCATGTCCGGCAGACCTAGCTGTGCGAGAACCGAGCCATCACACAGCTCGACCAGAGAGTGAACCACGCTTTGCGGATGGACCACGACGCCGATGCGCTCGATCGGGACATCGAACAGCCAGCGCGCCTCGATCATCTCCAGCGCTTTGTTCATCAGGGTCGCGCTGTCAATCGTGATCTTGCGGCCCATCACCGGCCACGTCGGATGGTGCAGAGCTTCTTCCACGGTCGCCCGCGCCATCCGCTCTTTAGACCACTCGCGGAATGGACCACCCGAGGCGGTCAGCCACAACCGCTCGACATGCTCCGGCTTCTGCCCTTGCAAGCACTGCAATATCGCCGAATGCTCACTGTCAATCGGCAGAAGCCGCGCCCCACTTTTTCGCGCCGCCGCCATCACGATCTCGCCGGCTGCTACCAGCACTTCTTTGGTCGCCAGGGCGACATCCTTGCCCGCTTCCAGGGCGGCGATCGTTGCCTCTGTCCCGACCGCACCCGCGACCGAAACGACCACGAGGTCGGCGCCCGGCAGCGTTGCCAGCCGGACAAGATCGGCCTTGTCGCCCCACTCCAGTTCGCTGACGCCAAACTCTTGCGCTTGTTCCCGCAGCAGACCCTCGTTG
>JANLUQ010000277.1:0-5471 GCA_031363565.1 Armatimonadota bacterium
CGGAGCGAGTATGTGAATGGCGAACTCCTGGCAATGGCCGGGGCAAGCCGGGAGCACAACCTGATTGTCACCAACCTCGTGCGCGAAGTGAGCGGGCTTCTGCGGGGCCGTCCTTGCGAGACATATTCCAATGATATGCGCGTCAGGGTCAGCCCGGCCCGCTATACCTACCCCGACATGGTGGTCGCCTGCGATGGGCCGGAGTTCGAAGACAGCTCGCAGGACATTCTGCTGAACCCGGCTTACGCCTGCCATCCATCGGCTGTGAGCTGCCGCTTGCGATGATCTATGAGCGGATTGAATTCGCGCCGGACCTCGCCATGCCCGCGCTGGAGATGTCGGAAGGCGACGCCCAAGACGAAGAGATGATGCCGTGACGACCGATTCCCAAGTGACCGATCCCCGCGAGGCCATGCGCCGTCGTCTGGCCGCGCTGCCCGGCGCGACCGAAGAGTACCCCTTCAAGCTGGCCGCCCGCGTCTTTAAAGTCGGCGGGAAGATGTTCGCCGTGACCGGCATAGATGATGATCCGCCCCGCCTCACGCTGAAGGGCGACCCCGAAGACAACGAGATTGACCGCGCCGAGTACCCTGCCGTTCGGCCCGGATGGCACATGAACAAGCGCCACTGGAACACCATCACCCTGGACGGCTCCGTCCCCGCCGAAGTGCTGGCCGAGATGATTTGGGCTTCTTATGCCCTCGTGGTGCATGGCCTCCCCCGCGCCGCCCGCCCCGCCTTGTAGGAGGAAAACAATGCCCCAGATCACCGCCATGGAACCGCAGCGCCGTCCAGGGCGTCTGAACATCTTTGTAGACGGCCAGTTTATTATCGGGGTGGGGGAGACTGTCGCCGCCAACCTCAGACTGCGCGTCGGGCGCGAGATCACGCCGGAGACGCTGCGCGAGGTCGCCGGGGCCGAGGAGGTTCACAAGGCGACTGAGGCCGCCCTTGTCCTGCTGGAAGTTCGGGCGCGGGCGCGGCGTGAGATTGAAACGCGATTGGCGCAAAAAGGGTATGAAGAAGGGGTCATCGCACAAGTCCTCGAAAATCTGACCCGGCTTGGCCTGCTCGATGATGCTGTTTTCGCGGCCCAGTGGGTCGAGGCCAAGACCCGCGAGGGCGGCAGCCGGCCCGTCGGCCGGCGGCGGCTGTCCTCAGAGCTGTACGGCAAAGGCGTCGCCAAGGACCAGATCGCCGAGGCCGTCGAGAAGGTTACGAACGCCGACGAGCTGGCTCTGGCCCGCGCTGCCGCCCGCAAAAAAGTCCGCACCGTCCCGACCGAGCGCGAGGCCTTGCAGGCCGAGCGGCGCAAGCTGATGGGCTTCTTGCAGCGGCGCGGCTTCGGCTGGGAGACGGTCAAACAGGTGACGCGCGAGTCGCTGCCCACGCCGGGTGAGGAAGCTTTGGAAGACGCTGAAGAGGAGTATGACGGCTGATGTCACGGTGGATGCCGGCGCATAGAAGTGGAGTCCATAATCTTTTCTTCACGAAAACTGCGCAGGAAAGGCCATTTGTGCTGTAGAATAGAATGACTCTAGTTCGCCAGTAACTTGACGGAGGACGTAGCACGAGACATTATCCTGTTGTTAAAGATTTATTTGTCTTAGAGAACGAAGACCCGTCCGCTCAACCTCAAAGCAGAATATATTTTTGGGGGTGAGGGAACGATGACCATGATTGTCTGGGCGCTCCTAACGGTCGCGGTCCTGCTTGGGGCCGCATTCGGGGGGACGCTGCTCTTCTATCTTAAGCCGCAGCGCGAGATTCTGCGGAAACAAACCGCCGGCCTCGACGGCGAGCGGGAACAACTGCGGGCACAGGCCGAGACGCGCCGAAAAGAACTGCTGATCGAAGCCCGCGAGGAGGCATTGCGCTTCCGCGGCGAAGTCGAACAGGAACATAAAGAAAAACGCGCCGAACTGCAACGGGTAGAGCGAAAACTGGCACAAAAAGAGGAAACGCTGGAAGAAAAACTCTCCAGCTTGGATGGGCAGCGTGAGGCCCTGGCCGTCCAGGAACGCGCCGCCCACCAGCACTTGCAGGAAGCGTGGGACACCAAAGAAAAGCAAAAGACGGAACTCCAGCGGGTCGCTGGCCTGAGCGCCGAGGAGGCCCGTACCCTCCTGATGAAGGATGTCGAGGACCAGGCCCGCCATGATGTGGCCCGGCTCGTTATGCAGATCGAGGCGGAAGCGCGCGCCGAGGGCGAGAAACGCGCCCGCAGCATCGTCACGACCGCCATCCAGCGCATCGCCGCCGACCACGTCTCCGAGACGACCGTCTCGGTCGTCCCGCTGCCGTCCGACGATGTCAAAGGCCGCATCATCGGCCGTGAGGGGCGGAATATCCGGGCCTTCGAGACGCTGACCGGTGTAGATGTCATCATTGACGACACCCCCGAGGCCGTTGTACTCTCGTCCTTCGACCCCGTCCGGCGCGAGGTGGCGCGGCTTGCCCTGACCGCACTCATCATGGACGGCCGCATCCATCCGGGCCGGATCGAGGAGACGGTCGCCAAGGCGCAGGAGGAGGTCGAGCAGTCGCTCAGGCTGGCCGGCGAGCGGGCGGTCATGGAGTCGGGCGTCACCGGCCTACACCCGGAGATCGTCAAGCTGCTGGGCCGGATGCGCTACCGGACCTCCTATGGCCAGAACCTGCTGGACCACTCCATCGAGGTCTGTCACATCGGATCGAGCATCGCCGCTGAGCTGGGCGCGAACGTCATCGTCGCCAAGCGCGCCTCCCTGCTGCACGACCTGGGAAAAGTGGTGCCGGACTCGGATGTGCCGCACGCCCTGCTCTCGCAGGAGCTGATGCTGCGGTGGGGGGAAAGCCCCGCCGCCGCCCACGCCGCCGGGGCGCATCATGAGGAGATTCCGATGGAGACCGTCGAGGATGTCATCGTCCAGCTCGCCGATGCCATCTCCGCTGCCCGGCCCGGCGCGCGCCGCGAGATGCTGGAAAGCTACATCAAGCGCCTGCAAAAACTCGAAGCCCTGGCCGACTCGTTCCCCGGCGTCGAGAAGACCTATGCCGTCCAAGCGGGCCGCGAGATCCGCCTGATGGTGCGCCCCGAGGTCGTGGACGACGCCGCTGCCCACAAGCTGGCGCATGACGCCGCGAAAAAGATCGAAGAGGAGATGGACTACCCGGGTCAAATCAAGGTGACGGTCATTCGCGAGACCCGCGCGATCAATTATGCGAAGTGAAACACACGCGGAGCAAGACAGAGATGCCAGAGGAGGCAGCCCCTCTGCGTGATATTGGACCACTCGGTATTAGCGGTATTAGAAATGAGCGGTTAAACACCGTGCGAATATTGATGCTCGGCGACCTCGTCGGGAAAAGCGGCAGGGACGCCGTTCAAACGATGCTGCCGACGCTGCACGACATGTACTCGCCGCATTTCGTCATCGTCAACGGTGAGAATGCGGCGGCGGGGCATGGGATCACCCCGGACATCGCCCGCCGTCTCTTGGAGTCGGGTGTGGACGTGATCACGCTGGGCAACCACACCTGGAGCAAACGAGAGATCGTGGACTATCTGGACCGGGAGCCGCGCCTGCTGCGCCCGGCCAACTACCCGGCGGGGACGGCGGGTAAGGGCTACGGCGTCTTTGTCTGCCGGGGCAGCATGAACCGGGTGGGCGTCGCGAACCTGATGGGCCGCACCTTCATGGACCCGCTCGACGACCCGTTCCGGACAGCGGACACCATCCTGGAGTCGTTTCGGGGGCAGACGGCGATCTCGTTCTTCGACTTCCATGCTGAAGCGACCTCCGAGAAGAACGCCTTCGGCATCTATCTCGACGGCCGGGCAAGCGTCGTGGTCGGTACGCATACGCATGTGCAGACGGCCGATGAGCGCCTGCTGCCGCGCGGCACCGCCTACATCACGGATGTCGGTATGGTCGGGCCGCAGGACTCCATCCTAGGCATGAACGCCCATGAGAGCGTGCAAAAGTTCGTCACGCAGATTCCGCACCGCTTCGAGGTCGCCCCCGGCCCCGTCGTCCTGTGCGGCATCGTCGCCGACGTGGATGCGAAGACCGGGCGCGCCTCCCGGATCGAGCGGGTCCATATCCGCGACATCCACTGACCATGTTCGCCACAAACCACAACTAAAATAGGGTAACACGATGACAAAAACACCTTTCACCCTCCTGCTCCTCGCCCTCTCCGGGGCCGCCCTCCATGCCGCGCCGAGCGCGCCCGTTGCCATCGCAGCAGCCGTGCCCGCTCCGCCGGCTCTGCCCGAGGTCACGCTGTACGACGGCAAGGCCGCCGGCCCGGCCACGCTCAGCATCGCTAACTGGGGCGGCGGCACCGGCCAGGAGAGCACCGAGACCTACCTGTTCGGCGGCCACTCTCTGAAGGTGACAATGCTGGACCTCTTCCAGGGCGCGCGGATCACGTTCCCGACACCGGTCTCGCTGGCCGGGGACAACCGCGTCTTTCAGATGACCCTCCGGCGCGGCGGAGCGACCCTGCATTATGACCCCCGGACGACAAGCCCGCTGCCGCCTGGCGAGGCTCCGGAAGGGGCCGGTCGCCCTGGCCTATCCGCCGGCGGGTTCCAGGGTGGGCCTCAAGTCGGCGGGTTCCAAGGCAGGGGACGGCGGCGCGGGCGACGGAACCAGGATAGCAGGGAGGCCGGGACTCCGCCGCTGCTCCCCCCTATCACCGACCTGCGCCTTTCATTCACGTTTGCTGATGGACGCCAGTCGGACATCCTGCGCCCGCTCCCCGATGTCTCGGACGCCGTGGCCGGCGAAGGCTGGTACAGCGTCAACGTTCCCGTTTCGGCCCTCAACCTCGGCGGCGGAGCGGCCCCGCTTCTGAAGAGCGTCACAGTCGGCGGCGACCACTACGGCGTTTTCTTCGTCGGCCGCATCAAGCTGGGCACCGACACGCCCACTCTGGCGGTCACCATTGATGGTCCAGAGACTGTGCTTCCCGGTCAGCCGGTCGCCTTGTCCGCTCAGGGCGGCGGCGCGTTCAGCGCGCTCAAGTACTCCTGGGACCTGGACGAAGGCAACGAAGTCCCCGATCAGCCGAGCGGCCAGGCCGTCACTGCCCGCTACTTCGAGGGCGGACAGGACCACACTGTCACCGTGACCGTCACCGATCTGGACGGTCTGAGAAAGCCCATCTTGGTCACCAAGGTCATCCACGTCAAGGAAGGGGCCAACGCGTTCGGCCCCGGACCGGGCGGATTCCCTGGTGCGCCGGGCGGGTTCCCCGGTGCTCCGGGCGGATTCCCCGGTGCGCCGGGGGGCGGTCGCCCCACCGGCACCCCGCCTGGCTCGCCCGGAGCCGGTGCGGCTGCCGACTGAGGCACCTGCCATCCGCCGGGATGGGGCGGATGCCCCATCCGCGCGCACCGCCGGGGAACCGCGTAGCTTCTGGAGAAAGATGAACGAATGGCAACCTCCGCATTGCCACCTATAAATGAGGCCCCGGCTGGC
>JANLUQ010000295.1:0-7071 GCA_031363565.1 Armatimonadota bacterium
CACCCATGGGGTGGGCCCCTGCCCCCCACCCCGCCCCCTTTCCTTTGTGGGGAGCCCCGCCGCTTGCGGCGGGGAGAGGATCAGAAAGGCAGCGACGGCATGAACATCACGCGCGAAGTCGGCCCCAGCCAGCGGGGCGGGACCTACGAGGTCCCGGACACCGAGCTTGCTATCGGCAGCACTCTGGGCGGGCCGAAGGCGGTCTGCATCATCAAGGCGACCGGGGCAATCCAGACCGTCTACTCCATAGACATCGGCCAAGCCCTCTTTGGGACCGTCCTGCTGCGCCACTACGATGGCGATACGGGGATGCACCTTGCCCAGGACCAGGGAGGGAAGTTTGTTCTCCACCCTGAGCACCAGGAGCACTTCTTCCGGGTGCCGCGCGGCATGAGCATCCACGAGACCATCTTCGTCCTGAACGGGGCGCCCAAAGACGACGGCAGCGTGGACCCGCCCGCCGTGTTCCTGGCCGTCGAGATGCTGAACGAGGGAACCGAATCCGTCCGCATCGTGTCCTTCGCCTGTGCCGATCTGCGCGGCAATACGGGCCATGATGTGGTCGCTGAGTATGATGCGACCCTGAACGCGCTGGTCACCTGGAACGCTTCCTCGCCCGATTGGGTGCGGATCATCGGCTGCTCGGATGCGCCGGACAGCTATGAGACGACTTTGGATTATGGGAAGATCGTCTCCAACGCCGACCCCGGTGCGCTTTCCAACAGAACCGATGCCCCGACCGATCCGCTGGGAATCTTCCGGCACACGCGCGAGATCGGGCCGGGCCAAACTGCCCGGTTCTACTACCGCCTCTCGTTTGGAGTGGGGCGCGATGATGCTGTCCGCAACTACCGCGCCTGCCCCGATGCCGATGAGGCGCTGAGGCAGACCAAGGAACACTATGACGAGGTCCTGAGCCGGGCGATCCTGCTGACGCCGAACCCGCAGGTCAACCGGGGCGTCCTCTGGGCCAAGGCCAACATGATGCGGACCTTGGCCAAGGCGCAGAAGGGCTGGGCCTTCGTCAACGACCCGACCCGCAGCAACAACAGCGTTGGGCGGGATACGGCCTGGTTCGCCTTCGGCGGCGACTACCTCAACCCCGCCTTCGTCCGCGAGTCGCTGCTGGCCTATGTCCACAACCAGGAGGACAGCGGCAAGGTCGTCGAGTATTACGACATCCGTACCGGCAAGGCCGCCGACTACGACCTGAACGTCAACGACAACACGCCGCTTCTTGTCCTGGCCTTGTGGCACCATTACAACACGACCGGCGACATGGACTTCCTGAAGGAGATCTATCCCGCCGCCGCCAAGGCCGTGCGCTATCTGCTCTCCCAGCGCAACAATCAGGGCCTGGTCTGGTGTACGGCCACGGGGACCTCGGATTGGGGCATCATCGGGTGGCGCAACGTCATCACGAACTACCGCATCTCAGGCGCCAGCACCGAAGTCAACTCGGAGTGCTATGCCGCCCTGCTGACCGCCTCGCACATGGCGCGTGTTCTGGACAAGCACGACGAGAGTGCCGCATTAGCCTCAGAGGCCGAGGCGCTCAAAACCGCCATTAACACGCACCTAAAGAACCCCGGCAACGGCCTGTACTATTTGAACATTGATGTGGACGGGTTCCCTCGCAGCAATGTCACCTCGGACCTCGTGTTCCCGGTCATGTTCGGAGTCGCCGACGAGCAGACCTCCGCCCAGATCATCGGCCGCCTCTCCGACGCCGACTTCTGGACGGCGGCGGGTATCCGGACCACGCCGCGCGATGCCGCTGATTACGACCCCGACGGCAGCAACAACGGCCCCTACGGACTGCTCGGCGGCGTCTGGCTCGGCTGCTCCTTCTGGTTCGCCTTTGCCGCCGCCCGCTATAACCCCGAGTTTATGGACCGGGCCTTGTCCGACTCGTTCCAGAACTTCTCCACCGACCCGCGCCGCAACAACACCGTGCCAGGCCAGTTCTCCGAATGGCTGCACGGCGAAACCTTGACCAATTCCGGCATGATGCTCTCGCCCTGGGACCCGCCGCGCTACCTGTGGGCCGCCGTCGAGGGTGTCGGCGGCGTGGACCCCTCCGGCAACGGCGTGACGCTGAAGCCCCGGCTGTCAAACGACTGGAAGTGGCTGGGCCTTCAGAACCTGCCCTATCGGGACAGGTGCCTGACCTATTTCGCCGTTCGCACGCCCGACCTTATGCTCTATGCCAACTTCCACCCGCATCAATCGGACCCGTACCAAGCCTATGACGACGACATCAGCGACCAGGTCCAGGCGGGCCTCGACTCGGTCGTCACCCTGGGCCTGCGCTCGGGCGACCGGCTGGTGCTGTTCGCCGGCAATACGAGCGAGCAGACCGTCAACACCTCCCTGCGCGTCGGCGTCCCACTGTCCGGGGCCTACCGCGCCCGCGTCTATGAGAGCCTATTAGGAGAGTGGACCGACCACGGCCTCCTCCCCGCCGACCAGCTCACGCGCGGCCACGTCCTGAAGATCGAGCGCAAAGGCTTCTACCTGCTGGAACTGACGCAGGAGGTGTAGGGGCACGATTCGTCGCGCCTCAAACAAAGGAGGGCGCGGCAAGAAGGAGGGCGCGGCAAGAAAGAGGGCGCGGCAAGCGGCGCCCCTACACCATGTCCTATGGGAGCAGGTTCACCGCTGCCTTTCCCTCCTCATTTCTTTCCTGAATTTTACCGTGCCCGTTAGTTCCACCAAATGGTGGAACATGGCACAACAGTGAAAACCAGTATCTCCAAGACGAGCTTCCGGCTTGTGGCGGCAGGAATAGTCCCGTTGCGTGCGTAACTACTACCCAACCATCTTTCGTACAAGAAGTCAACAGAGGCACATGCAATCTTGAAAAACTCAGTCCTCATCGGTACGCTCCTGGCAGCCATCTGTGCTAGTGTAAGCTCCGCCGTCCGCGCAGAGATGCCAGCCAAGGTGCCCGCGACGCCTATCCCCTATGCCGCTCCGGCCGGCCCGATGGAGGCGCGTATCAACGGCCTGCTGAAGCGGATGACGCAGGCCGAGAAGCTGAGTCTGTTGGCCCTGATCGGCCCTCACGACCCGCTGAATCTGAACACGCCGCCGATCACGCGGCTGGGCATCCCCTCGCTGCGGACCTGCGATGCGCCCGAGGGGGTGCGCGAAGGCATCTCCACGAGCTTCCCGATGGGGATCGTTATGGCCTCGACGTGGAACCCTGCGCTGATCGGGCAAGTAGGGGCGGCCATCGGGCAGGAGGCGAAGGCGAAGAACCGGCAGGTGATCTATGGGCCATGCGTCAATATTCACCGGACGCCGCAGAGCGGGCGGACCTACGAGAACTATAGCGAGGACCCTTACCTGACTTCCCGGCTGGCTGTGGACTATATCGAGGGGATGCAGAGCCAGGGGGTGGCGGCCTGCGTCAAGCACTTCGCCTGCAACAACCAGGAGACGCACCGACACGACATTGACGTGACGGTGGACGAGCGCACCCTGCACGAGATCTATCTGCCCGCCTTCGAAGCCTCCATCAACGAGGCGCACGTCTGGACACTAATGCCCGCCTTTAACCACGTCAATGGGACCTGGATGGCCCAAAACAAGCCGCTGCTGACAGACTTGGTGAAGGACAAATGGAACTGGGATGGCCTCGTCATCTCGGACTGGGGGGCGGTCCATGACACGGCCCCCGCCGCGAACGCCGGCACCGACATCGAGATGCCCCAGCCGGACCTCTTCAAGCCCGCTGCGCTGGCCGAGGCCCTGAAGAATGGGGAGATCACCCAGGCCGTCATTGACGACAAAGTGCGCCGCATCCTGCGGACACTGGCGCGGACAGGTGCGCTGGACCCGCCGAAGCCGCTGGACACGAAGGCCATCAACAGCCCGTGGCACCAGAGGCTGGCGCGGAAGGTGGCCCAGCAGGGCATCACGCTGCTGAAGAACGAGGGCGGCCTGCTGCCGCTGGACCGGACCAAGGTCAAGTCAATCGCCGTCATCGGCCCGAATGGGGCCGACACGCAGCTCGGGGGGCGGTGGAGCGCCGATGTGGTGCCGTTCTATACCGTCACCGTGCTGGACGGCATCAAGAAGAAGCTGCCCGCCGGAGTGACCGTCGCCTCGGCCCAGGGCTGCCCGCGCACCAGTCCCGGCTCGGCGGACGCCCTGCACGAAGCCGTCAAGCTGGCCGCAAAATCCGACATCGCGATCGTTGTAGTCGGCATGGACAAGGACTATGAGGGGGAGGAACTGGACCCGCCAAGCCTCTATTTGCCCGGCGACCAGGACAAGCTGATCCAGGCCGTCGCCGCCGTCAACAAGAACACCATCGTGGTTCTGAACAACGGCAGCCCGGTCCTGATGGACAAGTGGATTGGGAAAGTACCCGGCTTGGTCGAGGCCTGGTATTCCGGCCAGGAGACCGGTACGGCAGTGGCGGACATCCTATTCGGCGATGTGAACCCGTCCGGCAAGCTGCCGGACACGCTGGCTACCCGGCGCGAAGACTACTCGGACTGGGGCAACTACCCCGGCGACGGCACCACCGTAAGCTACGCCGAGGGGCTTTACGTCGGCTACCGACACTTCGACAAGGCAAAGATCGCGCCCCTGTTCCCTTTCGGCTTTGGGCTGTCTTACACAACTTTCGGCTACAGTGCCCTGGCCATGCCCAAAGCTTTAGAGCGTGGGCAAACGGCGACCGTGCGCGTGACGGTGGAGAACACGGGCAAGCGCGCGGGCGACGAGGTCGCGCAGCTCTATATCCGCCCTCTGGCCTCCAAGGTAGCCCGGCCAATTCGTGAACTGAAAGGCTTCAGCCGTGTCTCGCTCCAGCCCGGCCAGAAGAGCGTCGTGACGTTTGCACTGGACGCCCGCGCATTTTCTTATTGGGACGTCAAGACACACGAGTGGCGGGCGGACCCCGGCACCTATGCCATCGAAGTCGGCTCCTCCTCCCGCGACCTTCGCGCTCGGGGCGTGCTGCGGCTGCAATGAGGTCAAAGGTCGTTCGGCTGCGCCCACGGGGCCGTCCGCAGGACGGTCCGCATCGCCTCCGGCGTCATTCCCAGCTTCTCCGCGCTCTTCACCACATCGGTGAGGTCTACGCCATACCAGTTGCGCTTCCTTGGATCGGCTAGGCCGGCGACGTTCAGGCAGGCGATCGAGTCCGCGACTTGTGCTGTGAACTCTGCTAGGCGTCCCGCGTCCGCCTGCCCCGAACACTGACGGACCCAGGCCGCACCGCGCCGCAGTGCAGGGGCGAACTCCGAGTGTCTGGAGGCGAGAAAGCGGTTGACGAGGTGCGGGCGTTCCAGACGCCGGGCCATCTCGCTGTAGCTTGCCGCCGCAAAGTAGAACTGCGACAGGGCCGCGAAGACGGAGAAGCGCGGCATGGCGGCGTAGCAGGCTCCGATGAAGTTTGCCGTTGCATCTGCCTCTTGCAGCGTCACATCGCCGTACTCCTCAAGTCTCGTTCCTAGCTCCCCTGTGCCCCACGCCTCCTCCAAAATGCGCCCTAACCGCTCGATGCCGAGCAGCGCCAGCGGAATGCCCGTGCTGAACAGCGGGTCCACGAAGGCCGCCGCCGAGGGGAGTAATGCCCAACCCGGCCCTGTTGCGGCGGACACGCGGTAGGAGATTCGGGGCGTGTAGCTGAATGGCCGCGTCGGCGCCGCCTGAGCGAACTGCGCGCCGACAGAGGGGAACCGCGCCAGGAACCGGTGCCAGGCCGGCTCGCCTTCCGAAAGCCGCAGCTCCTCTGCAAGCGCGTCCGTGACGGCGATACCCGCACTCGTGACTCCCATGTCAAAGCGCAGGACCCACATCCAGCCGCCGTCAAAAACGTGGTGGACGGCGGCATCGTCGGCGGGGTAAGGGGGTGTGTCCGGGTCCCCGAACTCCGGCATCGTGTCACACCGCCGGACATCGGTGAAGTGCACGTAGAGGCTCTGCGTGGCCGGGTACTCGGCGAAGCCTGCTTCGGGCAGGCCTAGTGCCTTGCTTAGAAACCCGCGCGGCCCCGTCGCATCCACGACAAGCCGCGTCCGCGCCGCGAATGCCTCCTCGTGCCACTCCCCGGCCACCGTCGCTGTGCCGTCGCCGTGCCACTCCGGGGCATTCAGCGTCACCTCGTCCCGATATTCGGCCCCAGTGCTGATCGCCTCCCGCACCAGAAACTCGTCCACATCGGCCCGCAGCCAATGCGTGTCCGCCGCCTCGTCATGCGGGCTGGCCGCGACCATGAGCTGATTACCCCGATCCGGCGCGGTCTGATACGCCTGCCCCTGCTCATGGTGAAAGTAGGTGAAGCCGCGCTTCAGCCCGCAGCCGATGTGCGGGTAGGCGCGCTGCCACGGCCCATAAGCCGTCAAAGGCAGCAGGCGCGGCAGGTCATAGCGCGTCGCGAGCTGCTCAAGTAGGAGGTTCGCGAGCGGGGAGGTGGACTCGCCAATGGCGAAGCGCGGGTGTTTGCCCCTCTCAAGCAGCAGTACGGAGAGGCCCTGCCGGCGGGCGACCATCGCCAGCAGAGAGCCGCTATACCCGGAGCCGATGATCGTCAGGTCGTAGTCGGTTTTCATGAGCACGTCGTTCTAAGGGGCGTTCGCAAAGAAGGGCGGGGGGACCCCGCCCCTACGCCATCCGTGTATGGGCGCGATTCATCGCGCCCTCCTCTCTTGCCCGCATCCCTCGCACAAAACGGGCGCTGGCACCCGCTGCGTCCGGTTCATCTCCGCCAGACGGGCGGCGCGGGCGGGGGAGCAGGGGCAGTCATAGAACCTCTCGATGTCCCACCGGTCTGCGAAGACGCGGCCCCGCCTCAGCCCCAGGCCGTATTCCTGGACTGCTTCCAGCGAGGGCAGAGTCGGCGGAGCGTAGTCGCCCGATGCGGCCAGGGCTTCCATCGCGCCGTTCCCGGCCCGCGTTGGGATGATGCAGCAGACCTCCGCGCCGCCCTCGAAGGCAACATCAAGGGAGCGCTTGGCCCAGACCACGCCCTCGGCTTCGGTTAGGAAGGGGGGGCGCAGGAGCAGAAAGACGCGCAGGGCGATTTCGTTAGCGCCAAGAAAGGCCGCCGCC
>JANLUQ010000319.1:0-6754 GCA_031363565.1 Armatimonadota bacterium
AGCATCGGAAGGGGAGCGCGAACACCGCATCCGCGTGGAAGACCCACACGGCCGGGCGTTTTGATCCTCTCCCCGCGACAAGTCGCGACCCTCCCCTCGGAGGGAAGGGTGGGTCAAAGGGGGTGAGACTTGTTTGTCGTAAGCCTGTCGTGACCGGAAGGCCCTTGGATGAGATGGTCATACCCTCCACCGCACCCCCTTCCCTCCGAGGGGAGGGGCGCGACTTGTCGCGGGGAGAGGATCGGCGCGAAGCGACGGGGAGAGGATCAAAACGCCCGGCCGTGTGGGTCTTCCACGCGGATGCGGTGTTCGCGCTCCCCTTCCGATGCTGTGGCCGGGACGGCGACCCGCAGGTCATCGCCGACGCGTAGGGGGGCGGGCTGCTTCAGGGCGCCGCCGTTATGGAATAGGGTCGAGGTGCTCTCGCCGGGTGGGGCGGGAACCAGGGTCATGCTGCCGCGCTCGGCCTGGATGAAGGCGACCGGGGCGGCGACCCCGGCCAGTGGAAAAGTGTCCGCGCTGCCCGATGCCATGCCTACCGTCCCGCCCAGGGCAAGCCGCATGCTGGGCAGGAGCCGGTAATCGCGCGGCAGGCCCCGGTCCCCGAGCTTGAGGCGCAGGGGGACTGGGCGGCGGCGCGCCAGGAACCAGAAAAGCAGGCCGAGCAGCAGCGCAGCAAAGACCGCGCCGAGGATAAGCGGCAGGGACGAGCCGTGCCCCTCTGCGCCGGTGGGGGCGAGCACAGTGGGCACCTCGGTCGTCACACTCGCATCGCTGTCGCCCTGGCCCGGCCCGACCGGAAGGCGCTCAATGGGGCGACCATCCCGCGCGATACCGACCCCGACCCCGTACTGGTGCAGGCAGCCCTTGGCCGTCAATGTCCGCAGCAGGCGCTCGTAATCGCGGTTCTCGGGCGTCTTCGGGTAGACGGTCAAGCCCTTGAGCGTGTAGTAGCTCCGATATTTGGGGTAGTTCGGGTCGGAGACGTCGGGCCGGTCATTGAACGAGTCGGTCAGCAGGACGACCACTGCGGGACAGGCGTCCTCGCGGGCGATCAGCTTCAAGGCTTCATGGTGTGGCAGGCGGATGTCGGTGCCGTGCCCAGGCACGGGCGCGGGCGGGATCTGGTCAATCAGCGGGTCCACGTCGGCGGCGGAGGTCAGCGTTTTGTCGAAGACGGTTTTGTATCCCGTCCCGAAGGGGAGGAGGATGACGCGGTCGCCAACCGAGCAGCCCTGACGCAGCAGGGTGGCTGAAGCCTGCCGCTCTGTGCTGAAGACGCCGCCATGCAGGGTGCTCTGAGTCACATCGAAGACGAGGATGAGGGTCTTGGCCTTCAGCGGCTTGATCTGCGCGGCGATCTGCGCGGGTGAGAGCGTGCCCGAGGCATCCTGTGCATAGGCCGATGCCGATAGGCAGAAGAGGAAAGCAAGAGCGGCGAGAAGTGGTTTCATGGGGCCTCAATGGGTCGGCATCAGCGCAGGGTCGGCATTAGCGCGGTATCAGCAGCCAGGCGCCGAGCAGCCCGAGCGAGGAGGTTAGGGCGAGCACGGCGGGGATGCATCCTACTTTGCCGATGCCGCCTGGCAGCGCATCCCCGCCCGCGCGTACGACGCGGACGCGGACCTCGCAGGTCATGTCGCGCCAAACGGGCTTAGGGCCGAGTAAAGTCTCGGTCAGGATGCTCGTCGTGAATGTCACCTCGGCTCTATAGTCGCCGCCAGCCAGGCCCACGGCGTCTACGGCGAAGCCCAGATACTGCGTTTCGCCCGGCTCGATCCAGACCGCGCGCAGGTCGCCGGGGTAGGTCAGCCACTTGGGGCGGGTGTGCAGCCGGTCCACCCGCAGCCGAGTCGGCCCGATGTTGCGGACGCCCAGGTGCAGGACGCCGTGCTGGCCGTAGCGCACCAGGCCGGGGTCCGGTTCCTGGACGCAGGCGATGCCGGGGTGCTCGCCATTCGCGGGCTGCCCCGCTGCTGCGGGTATCGGCGGCGGATGGAAGAGGCTTTCCGCCAGGGGGACCGGGCCGACATAGGTTTCTTCAGGGTTGATGCCTTTGACCAGCACCGGCACGGCGACCTTCTGCTCCGGCCAGGCCGCGCCGGGCGGAGGGGCGAGGGCCAGGAGACCGTCGTTCGAGCGCACCGTCAAGGTCGCCTGGTAGGCACCCGGCTCCAGCCGCGCCCCGGACAGCGTCCAGATCAGATCGCCGCCCGTGCCGGGCGCGAGGTCCACGGGGTTGAAGCGGTTCGGCAGGTTCAGCCAGACCACATCGGAGGCCACCGCCTCGACGTGCAGCGTTGAGTCCCCTTCATTGTCCAATGCCAGAGTTACGGTCGTGCCGCCGCCGGGGGCCAGTGTCGCGGTCGGCGGCGTGAGCGCGCAGACCAGGCGCGCACCCAGTCGAGTCCGCACACCGCTCTCCGCCTCCATATCGGCGGCATCGAAGCCCAGCAAGGCGGCCATGCGGGCGATGGCGTCCAGCTTATAGCGCAGCTCCTCGGCGGACTGCGTCGTCTGCTGCGTCTCGGTTAGGTTCCGCAGCAGGCGCGTTCTTGCCTCGGTCCCCGCCTCATCATCGGCTGGGCGGGCGGGCAGGAACTCCTTGTAGAGCTGGCACAAGCCCACGAAGTCCGCGCGGGACGGCGTCTCGCCCGACCTGCTCTGGACCGGTGCGCGGGCGAAGTCGGACAGCAGGGAGAGGTCCGGGAACCGCTCGTCCACCAGGACGTTCTCCGCCGTCACCGCCCCATGCGAAAGGCCCACGCTGTGGGCGTAGTCCAAGGCATCCAAAAGCGGCAGCAGCCGGGCATGGAGCCGGTCGAAGGCGCGCAGGGCCAGGTCGGACAGGGCCAGCCGCAGGTTACAGCCGCTCACCCAGTCGCGGACGACATAGAACCCGTCCCCATCACGCAGCCAGCGCCGCGTCGGGACGATCCGAGGATGGCGCAGGGCCAGGGCCTGCGTCGCCCGCGTCTTGGCTTCGTCGCTGGGCATCCGCTTGATCAGGACGCGCCGCCCGCCATTGATCTCCCGTCCTGTCCAGGCGGCAGCGCCGGACGCGGAGGGAGGTAGGGAGAGGAGATCTTCAAACTGTGATAGGACACGGTCCATACACTATCAGTCTACCGCAAAATGGGCCAAAAGCAGCAGCCACCCCGAGATGACATCCGCGCAGCCGATTCGTCCCTCGCCCTCCTGGCTCGCCCTCCTGGCGGGCCGCGCCTTCTCGGGCCCAGGCTTAATGTGTGCGAGCTTGTGGGTAAAGAGTGCTTGGAGGCTTAATGGCATGACTGTTGGACAGATAATGACAGCGTACCCCGAGGCGCTGGGGCCGGAGGATACGATCCAGAAAGCGGCAAAGATGATGCGGGACCACGACTACGGCGTCATCCCGCTCATTGATGGGGACAACGCCCTCGTCGGCATCGTGACCGACCGCGACATCGTGGTCAAGGCCGTCGCCTCCGGGCATGGGCCGGAAACGACTCTGAACGAGTGCATGACGGTCAACCCCGACTCGGTGCCGAAGGACATCCCCATCGAGCACGCCCTGCATGTGATGAACACCCGCCAGATCCGGCGTCTGCCCGTGGTCGAGTATGGCCGGCTCATCGGCATGATCTCGCTGGGCGACATCGCCAAAAGCCAGACACCGGCGGCGGAGACGCTGAAAACTTTGGAAATCGTCTCAGCAGGCGGCTCCGAAGTTCGCTCCGGCACGGGCCTGCCCGAGTCCTAATCCTATGACGATCACAGAAATCTCTGACCGCCTGCGCGGCGGGCTGGTCGTCTCGTGTCAGGCCCTGCCACATGAACCTTTGTTTGGGTCCGGCATCATGGCGCGTTTAGCTCTCGCTGCACAGGCGGGTGGGGCGGTCGGTATCCGCGCCAACAGCCCTGCCGATATCGCCGCCATCCGCGCCGTGACTGACCTTCCCCTTATCGGCCTGTCTAAAGTGGATGTACCGTCTTTTGATGTCTATATTACCCCGACAGTGGCCGACGCTTTGGCCGTGTCTCAGGCCGGCGCAGACATCATCGCCCTCGACGCCACTTCCCGCCCGCACCCGGAAGGCCTGACCGCCGACTTTATCCGCCGCGTCCGCGCCGAAACCGGCAAGCCCATTCTGGCAGACATCTCCACGGACGATGAAGCACTGGAAGCCCAAGACGCTGGGGCCGATTTCATTTCTACTACCCTCTCGGGTTACACCTCCTACAGCCCGCAGTCGGAAGAACCTGACCTGGACCTGGTCCGCCGCCTCGCTCTCGTCCTCACCATTCCTTTGATTGCCGAGGGTCGTATCGCGACGCCTCAGCAGGCGCGGGCCGCACTTGATGCCGGAGCATGGGCCGTCGTCGTTGGCGGGGCCATCACCCGGCCCCAGCAGATCACCGAGCGATTTATGCAGGTCATCCAGGGCCGATGACGCTTTATCTGGGCATTGACATCGGCGGCACAAAGATCGCGGGCGGTTTGGTGACAAGCGAAGGCCGCGTGATGCTTTCGGATCGCCGCCCGACTCCGCCGACCGGAGGCGCGGCCATTCTGGAAATGGCCCTGAGCCTCGCGCAATCACTGTTGGAGGCCGCGCCCGAGCCTTTGTCCGGCATCGGCATCGGTACGGGTGGACAGGTGGACACCGAGCGCGGCGCCATCGTCTCCGCCACGGATGTTCTGCCCGGCTGGGCCGGCACGGACGTCAAGACGGCTTTCGAGCGATTTTTCGGTCTGCCCTGCTCCGTGGACAACGATGTCAACGCGCTGGCTGTCGGTGAAGCGCGGTTTGGGGCCGGGCGCGGCCTGGCGACTGTGCTCTATCTCGCATTGGGAACCGGTGTTGGCGGCGCGCTGCTGCTGAATGGCCGCGTTCACCACGGCGCGACCTGGACCGGCGGCGAGTTTGGACATCTGCTGCTGACGACCGACGAGGCCGCGCCGCGCAAGACCTTGGAGGATTGGGCCAGTGGGCCGGGCCTGCTCCGCACATACAAGGAGAGGACTGGCGTGGGGCCGGAAGTCACCGGGGAGTCCGTCGCTGCTGAGGCCGTGCGTGACCCCGATGGACCGGCGGCGCAGGCCATCACCCGCACCGGCGAATGCCTCGGCTTCGGCCTGGCGGGCCTCGCCAACGCCCTTGACCCGGATCTGATCGTCGTCGGTGGCGGGCTGGCTGCCCTTGGCGATACCCTGCTGGATCCCGCTCGCCGCATTCTGCGCCGCTACGCCCTGCCCGGCCCCGCCCGCTGCCCGGTTGTCCCGGCGGCATTGGGCGCAGACGCGGCTATTGTTGGGGCGGCGGCGCTGGGGATGGCCCTCCCTTAGCCCCCAATAATGGGGGAACCGGATAGAGAACCCGGCACGGCCTCCATGCCACTCCCCCTCGACTCCCTCATTATTGGGGGCCGGAGGGACAAACCTATGTCCACACCATTCACAATCGCCCTCATTCCTTTGGACGAGCGCCCCGTCAACACGCGCTACCCACAGATGCTCGGTGCCATCGGCGGCGCAAACGTCCTGCTGCCGCCACCTGAAATCCGTGGCTTGCAGCGCGTTCCCGCCGACCTGAACGCCGTCGCCGCCTGGCTCCGGACAGCGGCATTAGGGGCAGATGCGATCATTGTCTCCGCCGACTATCTTGGCTTTGGCAACCTCATCAACGCCCGCATCTCGTCGGACAGCGCCGCCCGCGTTCTTGCTCGCCTGGATCTGCTGGCGGACCTGAACCTTGCCTGCCCCGTTCATGCCTTCTCCCTCATCACCCGCGTTTCTAATGCCGACGACTCGGTCGAGGAGCCGGAGTATTGGGCGCAGTGGGGGACGAAGTTCTACCGCTACGCCCGGCTGGCGCACCAAGTCGAGCGCGGGGAACTGGAAGATGGCGAAGAACTCGCGCGGCTCGACGCCGCCCTGCCGCCTGACCTCAAGGCAGACTGGCTCACACGCCGCCTGCGAAACCACACGGTCAGCCTGGGCCTGCTGGACATGGCCGCGCGCGGGCAGATCACATCCCTGCGGCTGACCTCCGACGATACCAGCCCGCTGGGCTTCCCCTCCCGCGAGCGGGACTGGCTGCGCGGCTGGCCCCGCCTCATCGGGGCGGCACTGGCGGACCGCGTGATGATGCACCCCGGCGCGGACGAAGTCGGCTCCGCCCTGCTGTCTAAACTACTGATGGAACGGGCGGGGCGGACGCCGCGCGTCGGCATCGTCTACAGCCACCCGGGCGATGATGCCCTCGTCGCCCCCTATGAGGACCGCCCCGTGTGCGAAACGGTCGAGGGCCAGATCCGCGCCTGCGGGTGTCAAGTCGCCGAACGGCTGGACGAGTGCGACTTCCTCCTCGGCGTTGCCACTCCCTCGCCCCGCCGCACCGACTATCGCCCGGAGTACGAGGCTGAAGACCGGTTGCAGCGGACGCCGGTTTATCATGCCTTCCTCGCCGGACTCGCCGAATGGCAGGGGCGCGGCTTCCCCATCGCCCTCGCCGATGTCGCCTACCCGAACGGCTCCGACCCGCTGCTGACCGCCTTCCTGCTGGCCCCCGACTCGCCGCTCGCGCTGGGGCGCCTGGCCGCCTATGGTGCCTGGAACACGGCGGGCAACACCCTGGGCGTGGTCGTCGCCCAAGCCGCCTGTTCCTTACTCATCGGGGATGCTGCTGCCCGCGCCCAGGCCCAGCGCGTCTTCCTGGCCCACCGCTTCCTGGAAGACTGGGGCTACCAGACCGTCACCCGCCGCGAGGCC
>JANLUQ010000369.1:0-1777 GCA_031363565.1 Armatimonadota bacterium
GTTTGTTGATGAGCCTAGCGAGTAAACACAGGCCAGGAGAGCCACAAACATTTAGTTTAGTCAGGGCACAGATGTCAGACAAGTTGAAGTCAACTGGCAGTCAGCTCAAGTTCGCTTGGGCGGAACAGCCGTTCAAGCTCAACCACTCACCGCTATGCATCAGCAACATAGCCTATGTGTTCGCCGACTACCTGTGCTACCGAAGTCCGAACTCGAAGGTAACGAGAAAGGGCAGCGGCTTCCGTATCGATAGGCGAAATCAAAAAATAACTTTCCGTCTCGACAGCCGAACCTACCAGGTCAACGGCCAAACTCACCGGATGTCGGCCGAGCCGGTCCTGGTGAACGGCCGTTGCTATGTGCCGCTGGATGTGATGCAGGCCGTGCTGGGCGGCAAGTGGAGCTACGACGCGAAGGCAAAAACGGTGCGCTATGACCCGCCGCCGGTCAAGCAGGCCAGACGATAGAGACGAGGGCCGACAGCGTGACCCGGACATGGACCTCCCCGCCCTACCCCGTGGACCGCGAGGACCTGTCGATCACCGCCACCGTCCCCGCTAACCCCGCCCCCCTGCTCTGGGACCCAGACAAGCTCAACCCCGCCACGGGTGCCCCCGATGCCCTGCCCCTGTCCGCCGCCTTCCGCGCCGCCTACAAAGCCACCGTCACCGCCACCCTCCAGGTCTACACCAGCGACCAGACCCTGGTGCGGACCCTGACCAAGACCTTCCGCACCGCCGACGGCACGACGCCCCTGCTGACGACCGACGGCACGACCGATGTGGGGACCCCGATGCTGTGGGACGGGAAAGGGGAGCCGACCTGGGGCCAGCCGGGGGCGAGGCAGCCGCGCGGCGTCTACCTGTTCCAATGGACCCTCACCGACAGCCTCGGAGTCACCGACAGCGACAAGTCGGGTGCCCTGTCCATCACTCAGACCAAGTCCGACCTGACCAGCGACTATGACCCCGCCACCGACCGGAACACCACCAAGGATGGCTGCGTCCTTACCGACAATGCAACCCCCAGGGCCGACGCCTCGGCAGCGAATGTCCAGGTCTACGCCGGAGACACGGCGGACATGGCCGCCATTGACGGCTTCGTCCCCTGGACCCAGACCGTCGCGCCTACGCCGCTGCCGTCGCTGACGACCAACGCGCCCGGCGCGTCCCCGCCGGTCTGGGACGAGATCACCTTCCCCGAGGTCATCCAGATGCAGGAGGTCCACTTGTTCTGCGCCCAGGACAGTCACGCCGCCACCGACCGGGGCGGGCGCAGCCTGTGGGCCTTGCAGAAGAACCAGAAGCCGATACACCCACGGGCCGACAATTACGATGCCTTCCTAGTGCTCGCGAAGATGGATAAGTTGGTCGCCAATTGGCAGAAATGGGACGGCTATGCCTCGCGTGCTAATGGGCAGCCCACCCGAATCCTCGACGTGATAAATCGTATGCCCTATGATCGCTTCATGCACTTCTCTGGGCGTGGCGGGGGCGAGGACTACGCCCAGCTATTCGGTGGGATCGAGATCCCCGACAGCAGTGCGGGGACTTTTCAGTCCCATCAAAGGTTGTTTTACTACCAACCCACGGCACAGCCCCCTAAAGATTATACATGGGGCACTTCAAGCGGCTTCTATTTCTTATTGACGCAGTTCGCCTTATCATCTCCAGGTGGGCCGCTCCCTCAGCCCTTCTCAAAGTTACAGATAGCTGTTTGGGAGGGTTGCTACACAGCATATTCAGTGCAAGGCCAAGGAAACATTTGGGACGCCGGT